>JAYWFN010000269.1:0-7406 GCA_043778785.1 Sphingomonas sp.
CTATCGACATACAGGTCGGGCGGACCGGCAAGCTGACGCCCGTCGCACGGCTTGAACCTGTTACCGTCGGCGGCGTCGTCGTAACCAATGCAACGCTGCACAACGCCGACGAGATTGCACGCCTCGGTGTGCGTGTCGGCGACCGTGTCAGCATCCAGCGCGCGGGCGATGTGATCCCGCAAGTCCTTGAGAACATTACCCCAGAAGTTGATCGGCCCGCCTTCCGATTTCCAACAACCTGCCCCGAATGCCAGTCCGACGCTGTGCGTGAAGATGGTGAAGTTGACATCCGCTGCACCGGCGGTCTGATCTGCCCCGCGCAACGCATCGAAAGGCTGAAGCATTTCGTGTCGCGCGGCGCGCTCGACATCGAGGGGTTGGGCGACAAGACGATTGTTGAGTTCTTCGGCCTCGGCTGGCTGCACAGCCCCGCCGACATTTTCCGCTTAAAGACGAACCGCGACGAACTGTTGACGCGCGAGGGGTGGAAGGAGAAATCGGTCGATAATCTCCTCGCCGCTATCGACGCCAAACGCGCGCCTGATCCGGTCAAATTCCTGTTCGGGCTCGGCATCCGCCATGTCGGCGCGGGGACATCGAAAGACCTGATCCGCGCCTTTGGCACTGTCGAGCGGGTCGCAGACGTGGCGCAGCATGACGATGCCGTTGCCGAACTCTCGTCGGTCGAAGGCATCGGCCCTGTCGTCGCCAAGTCGCTCGTCGATTTCTTCCACGAAGAGCATAATCGCGCCGCGTGGGACGACCTGCTGAGTGAAGTATCGCCGCCGGCTTATGTATCGACCGTCAAGGCGTCGGCGGTGACGGGTAAAACCATTGTTTTCACCGGCTCGCTCGAAACAATGAGCCGTGATGAAGCCAAGGCGCAGGCCGAAGCGCTGGGCGCGAAAACATCGGGATCAGTCAGCGCCAAGACCGATCTCGTCGTCGCGGGTCCGGGGGCCGGATCGAAGCTGAAAAAGGCCGCCGAACTCGGCATCGAGGTGATCGACGAAAATGCGTGGGCGACGATTGTGGCGGGCGTTGCACCCTGATAACACACGCATATCGGCCTATCGGGCCTCTATGCTTTGAAGGATAAATTCATGCTGAAGATTCGGGTCGCGTTTCTGGCGTCGGTGGCTTTGTGTGTTCCTGTAGCGGCTGTGGCCAAACCCACCAAACCGACAGCCAAGTCAACAATGGTCAAACCTGCCTCAGGCAAGCCGCAACTGGGCAGCTGGGGCGTGGACCTGACGGGCCGCGACATGACGATAAAGCCGGGCGATGATTTCTGGAAACATGCCAATGGCACGTGGGACAAGCGCACCGAAATCGCGCCGGACCGCACCAGCGTGGGCGGGTTTGTTACGCTCGCCGACTTGTCCGAAAAGCGGGTGCGCGCGATTGTCGAAGATGTTGCCAAAACGGGCGGCAAGGCCAGCACGCCCGCGCAGCAGATTGGCGACATGTATGCCAGCTGGATGGACGAAGCCGCCATCGAAGCGCGCGGCGCCAACGTCATCACGCCCTATCTGACGCGGATCGAAGCCGTCAGCGACAAGGCAGGGCTGCTAAAGCTGTTCGCATCGAACGACTATTTTGCGCCCATCGGCGTTGGTATTCTACCCAATCCGGCAGACCCGACACGCTATATTGCAGGGGTGGCGCAAAGTGGCCTCGGTATGCCGAACCGCGACTATTACCTGAAGGAAGATGCGAAGTTCGTCGGATTTCGAACGGCGTACAAGAAATATATGGTCGATATCCAGACGCTGGCGGGCCTGGCGGATCCGGCAGGTCGCGCGGAGCGGATCATGGCGCTCGAGACCGCCATCGCCACTGCCCACTGGACGCCCGAGCGCAGCCGCGACCTGACGCAATCGCTGAACCCGATGGACCGCGCAAAACTGGCAACATTTGCGCCGCAGTTCGACTGGAACAATACGCTGGCAACCTTGGGCCTCGGCACTCTGCAGACCGTGGTTGTCCAGCAGACAACGGCAATCGAAGCCGCGGGCAAGATGCTCGATACTGTGCCGCTGAGCACGTGGAAGGAATATCTCGCTTATCATTTCATCCGCCAGAATGCATCGAGCATGCCCAAGGCGTTCGACGAACTGAACTTCAATTTCTTTTCGAAAACCCTGCGTGACCAGCCGGTCCAGCGCGACCGCTGGAAACGCGGTGTCGGGCTGGTCAGTGCGGGGCTCGGCGAGGCCATCGGGCAAGTCTATGTCGAGCGCCATTATCCGCCCGAGAGCAGCACCAAGATGGCGGAACTGATCGCCGATCTGCGCGCCTCGCTTCAGGATCGGCTGAAAAACAACCGCTGGATGGATGAGCCGACGCGGGCGCAAGCGCTGACCAAACTAGCAGCGTTCGATCCGATGATCGGCTATCCGCGCAAATGGATCGATTATTCGTCGATCAGCGTGAAGCGCGACGACTTGCTCGGCAACACGTTGCGGGCGCGCAAATTCCAGTGGGACTTGCAACTGTCGCGCTTGCCCAATCCGGTCGACAAGTCACTGTGGGGGATGACGCCGCAAACCGTGAACGCTTATTACAGTCCGCTGACCAACCAGATCGTTTTCCCTGCCGCGATCCTGCAACCGCCGTTTTTTGATCCCAACGCCGATCCGGCGGTGAACTATGGCGCGATCGGCGCTGTGATCGGCCACGAAATGGGCCACGGCTTTGACGATCAGGGTCGTCGTTTCGATGCCGAAGGCAAGTTCCGTGACTGGTGGTCAAAGGACACGGCCGCAAAATATCAGACGCGTGCAGACGCACTCGGCAAGCAATATGACCAGATCGAAGTGCTGCCCGGCGTCAAGATCAATGGCAAGCTGACGATGGGCGAGAATATCGGCGATCTGTCGGGCATCGAGACGGCTTATGGCGCGTGGCGGCGCTATGTCGCGAAACATGGTGAACCCAAGGCCGTCGACGGGCTGACCGGCGATCAGCGCTTCTTCATGGCCTATGCGCAGGTCTGGCGGGGCAAGCGGCGCGAAGGCGCGGTCCGTGAACAGGCGCTCACTGACCCGCACTCGGCCGAATTCGCCCGCGTCAATGGCGTGGTTCGCAATTTCGACCCGTGGTACAAAGCGTTTGGCGTGAAGCCCGGCGATAAAATGTATCTGCCGACCGAGCAGCGCGTGAAGATCTGGTAAGCGCTGACCCCAGAAGCTGATGGGCAAGTAAAATCTGGTGCCCGGTCACTGCGTGTGCATAGAACCGCATTGACCGGGCGTCTCCCCGGCCCCGCTTTGGCAATGCGTATAACCGATCTAGAAATGGCCGGTCATTTGAAAGCAGGATCAGCGACGTCCATGCCTGGGCAATCATGGGCATGAACGTTTTTCTGGGGTTACGCTACGGTGTCTGGGGTAATGACCGATCACCCGACGATGTCGCGAAAATTGCCAGCGACATGCTCACGCAAGGCCTGTCCCGCGCGGCGATCAATAGCGAGCGTTAGTGTCTGTCGCCTCCCGTGAACAAGGCTTCTTACGCAACATGGCGCAGATTTGGCATCTCGCGGCTTTCATTGGCATGCGTAAGCAACGCGTCGCGACCAAGGACGAGCATGCCCGCCATCGCGGCACAAGTTACCATGTGCGTTCGGTTGCGCGCGCGCATCTTCAGCCGGATGTTTTCAATGTGGCGCTCGACGGTCCGCGGTGCGATGAAAATCTTTTGCGCAACTTCCTTGGCGGAGAAACCGGCGGCAACCAGTTCAAGAATTTGATGCTCTCGTTCACTGAGAACAGGCTGGCGATCAAATTGGTCAAAAGACAACATGGTACAGGTGCTCCTATTACTATTTCTGTTTTACTGTCCGATGTATCCGGACATTTGGAGCGACCCTGCTTCCCCCTCTTTTGCTTTGACGACCCCCCATGCGCCATAATTGCTATTTATACGCTTTGTCCCATTTTAGGAAGCCATTACGCCTTCCGTTCGTCGCAAATAAAGCGCGGTTTCCCTAAGGTTTTGCCGCATGATGCTTGAATTCAAAGCAAACTTTCTCGTCGCTCTGCGTAGTTTTACTAAGGATAAATGCCTGTTTAATTTGGCACCGGTTTAGCTGCGGGGTTTTGACGAATAGAACCAAGGCCACAAAACCGTCACTCTCTGTCGAATTGCGAAATGGCAATCAACAGGAGAAGCCAGTGGTCCGCAATGATGCGCGTCCTAATATTCTGAATGGTCACACGCCACCGGACGGTGTTCCTGTGTCCGGCTTCCCGCGCGCGGCAACTGTGTTTCTCCAAGGTGATCCCGCCGCGCATTGGTACATCGTGCGGCAAGGCGTTTTGCGGACATGCCGCTTTCGGCTCGATGGCCAACGCCAGCTAACCGGTTTCTATTTCCCCGGCGATGCGGTCGGTTTTGAAACGGGCCATTATCTGACAACAGCAGAAGCCGTTATCGAGGCACAAGTCGAATGCTATAGTCAACAAAGCGCGCCGATTGCCTCCAAGCAGATCGAACGCGCGCTGGCCAATGCCAACCGCTATATTATGCTGCTGGGCCACCGCACGGCCGCAGAACGGGTTGCCGCATTCCTGATCGGGCTTCCCCGTGATGGCGATCATGTTGCCGTGCCCATGTCACGTGCCGACATCGCTGATTATCTTGGCCTGACAATCCACACCATCAGCAGAACATTTTCCGATCTGTTCCGCAGCGGACTGCTGACCCCCAAAGGTCGGCACCGTCTTCGTATCAATGCGCCCGGGGAGATCGCGCGCTTGGCGGGCGACGGAACCGATGCACCGCTTATGATCAAGGACGCCAAACATGCCTAAGATATTGAAAATAATCAAGCTGGTTGCCGCGACAGCGCCGCTGGCGATGACATCCGCACATGCGGAACCATCCCGCTCGCTCCAGGTAACGGCATCGCAAGCCACGATGGACGCAATCCGCGCCGAACTCGCCGCGCAGCGCGCGCTGATGACCGAGCAGGGTCGCATCATCACAGCGCAGCAAGCGCAGATTCAAGCGCTTCAGCGACAGCTTTCCGGCAATCCCCAACTGGCCGAAATCCGTGGGGCCGGCGCACCGCCAGTGACGCCGCCCGGCGATCCTGCGCCACAACAGACCGTCGGCGAAGCACCGCCGCTTGACCGCGACATTTCGCCGCAAGTCGCCTCGATCCCCGACGGGCAGGGTGTCTTGACGCCACGCGGGGCGACCGTGATCGAACCCTCCATCGAATATACCCGGTCTTCAAACAACCGGCTGGTTTTTCGCGGGATCGAACTGATCCCGGGATTGCAGCTTGGCCTGATCGAGGCGTCCGACGTTGACCGCGATACCGTGATCGGCACGATTTCGGTGCGCCACGGGCTTACCAACCGGCTCGAGGTCGAAGCGCGGTTGCCTGCACTCGCCCGGCGCGACCGGATTCAGGTCGTGCAGCAGCGCGACCAGAACATCGTCCGCGAAATCGCGCTGAGTGGCTTCGACTTGGGCGATGCCGAACTTGCCCTGCGCTATCAGCTTAACCGCGCCAAAGGACCGGAATCGCCGATCTATGTCGCGAACCTGCGGGTTAAGTCGAACACTGGCCTTGGCCCGTTCGATGTCGGCTATGACGCTTTCGGCGTGGCGGAAGGGCTGGCAACGGGATCGGGATTCTGGGGTGTGCAGGGCGGCGTCAATTTCCTGCTGCCGACCGATCCTGCCGTCATTTACGGCGGGATCGGCTATTTGTGGCACATCCCGCGTCGCATCGACAAGACAGTGGGCGAAGCGTTTGTCGGCCGGGTTGATCCGGGCGATGCGATTTCGGGCAATCTTGGTTTCGGCTTTGCGCTCAACCCGCGCTTTTCGATCTCGCTTGGCTATAACCTCAGCCTAATCCTGCCGTCGAAGACCGAAATCGGCGGCACGATCCAGCGTTCGAAAGCGCTTCAGGTCGGCACATTGGGCATCGGCTCGTCCTACCGGATTACCGAGAAGCAATCGGTTAGTCTCGGCTTTGAATTCGGCATGACATCCGATGCGCCTGACGCGTCGATTGTGTTGCGCCTGCCGTTCCGTTTCTGAATGCGCCAGGTCCGGCTGTCAGCGGCCGAGCGCTTGCACAGCGCCGGCGCTGGCCATGGCGTTGATCGCGCCCATGGTCCGCATCGCTATGATGTTATCCTGGAAAGCGCCGTAGCCTGCAAGATCAAGCGTTGCCGTGGTCTGCTGCGAAAGTGCCACATTGCTTGCGGCGTTTAATATGATATTCTGGATGCCGCCATCGGTACGTTGCAGGATGGCGGTTTGCCCATCGTTGGCCAGAAAGACCGGCGTTCCGCCAAGCTTCATCTGCACGGCGCCGCCGGTCGAAAATCCAGCGCGCAACGCGTCCATGCTGGACTGCGACAGCGCGCCCGACACTGTCTGGGTCGTCGTCGCGCTGCCCTGATCCCAGTTGACGACAGTCTGCAGTACCAGCTCGCCATTCATGTAGGTTCGCATTTCCGCGCCCAACCGAACTTCGACCCCCGATACCGTAAAGCCGCCGCGTTGTGCGGCCAGTTCGGCATCGGACAGAGGGGCCGCATCCATGTCTTCGGCATAGGCTGCTGCCGGACAGACAATCGCCGCAACGCTGGTTGCGAAAATAAGATGGGGCAGCCGTGTCATGTCATTCACTCATCTTACCGTGCCGACGCGGACGTCGAGCAGGATTTGCGGGCTGATCTGATAGGGTGCTGTCAGATGCGTGGTCAGGTCACTGATCGATGCGGTGGCGCTATTCGCAGCAATCGGCGCCGTTGCCCACGGGTTCCAGTCGAGCGCCAGATTATAGCCAGGTCGACGGTTGTCAGGGGTTTCGCGGATGACAAGGGCAACACCATTCCACGCCTTGACGAAAGCCGTGACCGGGTATTTGGTCAACCCGCGTATCGGATCGCCGACAAGCACAGTATCAGCGTGAAAGCCCTTGATGACCACGAAATGCTTGAAGCCATTCAGGTCAAGCAGCACGATCGCAGGGCGCTGCCCCTTGGCCAGCGCCGACATAGGCAGGCGATAGCCCTCGGCTTTCATGCCGATGCTCTGAAGGTAAAGCTTCATGTCGAACATCGAAAAGCCGGCCTTGCTGATCTGCGCACGGTCGCCGGCCTTCCACATGGCAGCAAACGGCCCCGCCTCGGTCGTGGGAATGCCATAATGGTGCGTCAGCAACGTGGCGACAGCAGCGGAACCACAACTGAAATCATAACGCTGGCGAACAATCGACCGGAACGGGATGTCCCACCAGGTTTTCACGGGCACCAGATAATTGCCCCCGCCTGCCTCCGGGATCAGCGAGACCTGTGCATGTGCCGGAAAAGCGCATGCCGCAGCGAGAAAAAGGAGCGGCAGTTTGCACTGCCGCCAGGGGAGCCTCTTTC
>JAYWFN010000270.1:0-3099 GCA_043778785.1 Sphingomonas sp.
TGCTGCGCTGGCGATCGAGCCAGATGGGCGACGTGTCGCCCGCGACGCTGATCCCCATTGCCGAAGACAGCGGCCAGATCATTGAACTCACCGAATGGACGATCCAGAGCGCATTTGAAGCGATATTGACGCTTGAGGATGTGCCGGTCGCGGTCAATATTTCACCGGTTTACTTCAAACATCCCGATTTCGTGCAGCGCATTTTCGACAAGATGCTGGCGGCGCATATTCGGCCCGAGCTGTTGACGATCGAATTGACCGAAGGCGTGCTGATCTCGAACTTCGACCAGGCACGCCAGTCGATTGCGCAGCTCCGCGACGTCGGCGTGAATGTCTTCCTCGATGATTTCGGCACGGGTTACTCATCGCTCAGCTATCTCCAGCATTTCGAACTTGACGGCCTGAAGCTCGACAAGTCGTTCCTGAAGAATGCCGGGAAAAAGCGGCAGGCAACGCAGATCATCCGTGCGGTCATCGAATTCGGCCATAGTCTTGATATGAAAGTCGTCGTCGAAGGCGTCGAAAGCGACTGGCAGGCGCGCCTGTTGCAACTTTTGGGATGCGACCTGTTGCAGGGGTTTGAGCTCGGCGTGCCGATGACGCTCGATGCCCTTCAGCAGTTTCGTCGCGACCTCAAGGCAGCAGACCGTGCCGATAATACCGGCCCAGCCCTGCTCAATGCTGTTGCAAAGATGAGCTGATCTAAAAAACTGGTGCTGCCGCGGAGGATTGAACTCCGGACCTCAGCCTTACCAAGGATGCGCTCTACCACTGAGCTACGGCAGCACGGGTTTTCCGATAGAGCCGCGCATATGAAGAAAGCGTGTGGACGGGTCAAGGCTGACGCGCTTATTGATTGGCCATGGCCAGATCTGATCCCGAGAAACTCGCCGCCGCGCTCCGCAAGAATTTGCGCAAACGCAAGGAACAGGCGCGCGCGCATGTCCCCGAACCGTCGCACGGAACCGACGAGGAAGGGGAAATCATACCGCCCGTTGATGCCAGCGATGATTCGGATGCCTGGGTCAATACGGCGCGATAATCATCCGGTCATCGTAAAGGCATTGAGTTTGTTGCCGTCCGGATCGCGAAAATAGCCGGCATAGAATGTGTCACCGCGCGGACCGGGCGCGCCTTCGCATGTGCCGCCATTGGCAAGCGCAATGTCGTAAAGGCGGTGAACCTGATCATTATCCTTTGCGGCGAGCGCGACCATCACGCCATTGCCGACCGTAGCAGGCTGACCGTCAAAAGCTTTGGTCATGCCAATGCCTGCCGCGTCACCAGGCGCGCCCCACGCGATAAAATTATCGAATTCCATCATCCGACCGACGCCCATCTCGGCCGCGATAGCGTCATAGAATTTTGCCGCGCGTGGCAGATCGTTGGTGCCCAATGTCACGTAGCCAATCATGATATTTCTCCCGAGTCGCTTCAGAACAATATAAGAACAAATACGCGCGTTCAACCGCTAAAGCGGTGCGCAGGCCACCTCAACCCAGCGCCGCGCGTCCCCTGAAAGCTGAGGTCCAATTATGGTCAGCACTCTTGCATGATAGTCATTCAGCCACGCGCGTTCGGCATCCGTCAGCAACGCCACGTCGATCATCGCCTTGTCGATCGGCGCGAACGTCAGCGTTTCAAAGCCGAGCATTGTCGCTTCACCACCGGGGACGTTGCGTTCCTCGACCAGCACGAGGTTTTCGATGCGAATGCCGTAAGCATTGGGTTTATAGTATCCGGGTTCGTTCGACAGAAACATGCCTGCGCGCAACGGCTCTTCGGTGCCAGGCTGGCCGCCGCCGGGCTTGGCAATGCGTTGTGGACCTTCATGCACCGCGAGGAAGCTGCCGACGCCATGACCAGTGCCGTGCGCGTAATCAAAGCCGGCCGACCATAGAAATTGCCGGGCCAACGCGTCGAGTTGCCCGCCGCTGGTGCCATCGGGGAAAACCGCCGTGGCCAGCGCGATGTGTCCCTTGAGAACGCGGGTGAAGCGATCCTTCACTTCGGCGGGCGCATCACCAGGTCCGACCCATATCGTGCGGGTCACGTCAGTTGTGCCGTCGGCATATTGGCCGCCCGAATCACACAGATAGACCGAGGACGGCTCGATCCGCCGGTTGGTTTCCGCGCTTGCCTTGTAATGCATCAGTGCGCCGTTGGGCCCCGCGCCCGAGATCGTGTCGAAACTGAGATCGAGAAGTTTGCCGGTCTCGGCGCGAAACTTCGCGAGCTGGTCCGACGCGGAGATTTCGGTGAGCCCGCCTTTGGGCGCTTCGACCGAGAGCCAGTGGAGATAACGCGACAGAGCGGCGCCGTCGCGGGCATGGGCGGCACGCGTTCCGGCTTGCTCGGCGTGGTTCTTGATCGCTTTGGCGAGGACGGCGGGGTCACGGACGCTGAACAGCTTAGCGCCGCCTTTTTCGAGCGCATCGAACACGGCGGCAACGGCGCGTTCGGGATCGGCGGCGACGCGCTTGCCGGTCAATGTGGCGAGCATCGGGGCAAAGGCGTCGCGGTCGTGCAGGCGAACGCCATTGCCAAGGTGCGCGCGGACGCTGTCGTCGATCTTGTCGGGCGTGATGAACAGGTCCGCCGTTGCATCGGCATGGAGCACCGCGAACGCGAGGCCAACCGGCGTATGCGTCACATCGGTCCCGCGCACATTGAAGGTCCATGCGATGGAATCGAGCGCCGTCATCACAGTCGCATCGAGACCTTCCTTGGTCAGCCAGTCGGCAATTTCGCCGCGCTTTTCGGGCGATGATTGTCCCGCGAGTTCGGTCGATTGCACAGCAATCTTCGCTTCGGACAGCGCGGGCTGATCGGTCCATACCGCGTCAATCGGGTTGGCTTCAACGGGCACAAGGTCCGCCCCCTTCGCCGCCAGCGCTTTCTTCGCCGCCGCCACCCAATCGCGGGTGTGGAGCCACGGATCATAGCCGATCCGCCCACCCGATGGCGCATGCTCGCGCAGCCAGTCGGCAATGCTCACTTGCGGCACGCCGCAATAGTCCCAGTTATCCGACGAAACCTGCGCGCGGACTTGCAGCGTGTAGCGACCGTCAGTGAAAATCGCCGCATCCTCCGGCAACA
>JAYWFN010000271.1:0-17923 GCA_043778785.1 Sphingomonas sp.
CACCGCATGAAATCCTTTCGCCGTTAATTAGGCCGGATTTACGCGATAACAGAAACACCATTAACCCGGCGACGGCGCAGGACCGATCCGACAAGTCCGAAGCCCGCAAGGAGCATCAACCATGTGCTTGGCTCGGGCACGGGAACAGCGGTCACGACAGCCTTGACTATGAAATCGTCGAAATCCCGGTCAGGATTTGACCGCTCATCGTCATAGCCAAAATAAAGCGTCGAGTATCCGGTGCCCGACGCCTGACCCGGTTTCAGGAACACAGCAAATCCAGCTGCGCCCGGCGCTGCCGCTAAGCCGTAATTGCTCGTGAACTTCAACAGGCTCGAAAGTGACACCGCCGACGCATAGGTTTGCGTGCCGATAACGACGGGCGTATTCCACTTGTTGTCAAAGCCGGTGCTGGTCTCGGTGTAGCTCAGCGACCCGATCGAAACCGAATTGAAGGTGTCCTTGAACCCGCTTTCGCTGCCCATATACAGCCAAGTGATCTTGGCCATACCTGTCAAGAAAAGTGACGTGATCGGTGCGCTGTATTTCGTGAACCCGGCAGCGGCGAGATTCGTTTTAAAATTGTTGCTCGCGGTGATCGGTGCCGAGGTCGGAAAAACCACCTTTATGACCGGTGCGGCAAATGCCGTCGCGGGACCTGCCAGCGCAAACGCGGCTGCTGCTAAAATAAATTTACGCATATTATAACCCCCAAAAAAGCGCGCCCATCGGGCGAATGGATCAACAGACCATAAGGATCTGACCATTCCCGATTTGGCGGTTAACGCTGCGGTAACGCTTTTACAAGCAACTGATTTAGTTTACATTTGTGTCATATCTGGACTCGCGTAGTTAACGCTGCCTCGGCTTGATCCACCAACATGGCGATAATTTCCGCGACGGGCTCCTCGCGCGTGACCATGCCGACCGACTGGCCCGCCATCAGCGATCCATTCTCGACATCGCCATCGATGACGGCACGGCGCAGTGCCCCTGCCCAATAATGTTCGATCTGCAATTGCGCCTCAAGCATCGGCAGTCCGCCTTTGTCGAGTGCACGCGCAACTTCGAGCTGCTTTGCGGTAAACAATTCGGTTCCGGCATTTTTGAGCGCGCGCACCGGAATAACTGGCAAGCGCGCGTCGATCTGAACGCTGGCTATCGCATCGCGCGCCGATGCGCGGAAAAAGGCTTTCTTGAAATTCGGATGCGCGATACTTTCGGTTGCGCAGGCAAAGCGCGTACCGAGCTGAACGCCGGCTGCGCCCATTTCAAGATAGGCGGCCATTGCCTCGCCGCGCCCGATGCCGCCTGCGACAAAAACGGGCACCTGATCAGCCACTTCGGGCAATATTTCTTGCGCAAGAACAGATGTCGAAACCGGCCCGATATGCCCGCCTGCTTCCATGCCTTCGATAACCAGTGCATCGACACCCGAACGGATCAATTTCTTGGCAAGGCTCAGCGCCGGTGCAAAGCAGATCACTTTCGCTCCGCTTGCCTTAATCGCATCCAGACTGCCCGACGGCGGCAGACCCCCGGCAAGAACAATATGTGTGACCTGATGTTTGGCACAAACAGCAATAAGATCCATCAGCATCGGGTGCATCGTGATCAGGTTGACGCCGAACGGCTTGGTGGTCCGCTTCTTGGTCTCGGCAATTTCCGTGTCGAGCAGTTCGGGCGTCATCGCGCCGCACGCGATTAGGCCAAAGCCACCGGCATTGGAAATTGCAGAAACAAGATGCCGCTCGCTGATCCACGACATCGCGCCGCACATGATGGCGGTTTCGCTGCCAAGGAAAGCAGCGCCGCGCGCCATGAGGGTGGACAGTTGCGATTGGGGCGGTGCAATGTTCATATCGGCCATGTTCGGCGCCATGCCCGCGTGAACAAACCGGCGCAAGTCGGTTGCCAGCACCTTCCCTTTCGCGCGCCGCTTGCTAAGGCGTGCTGCAACGCATCATCGTCATATAGGGACTCGCCGCCATGACTGCCGTCGGACAAGACACACTCGCCACACGCTCGACACTTGAAGCGGGCGGCCAGACGGTCAGCTACTACAGCCTCGACAAAGCAGCAGCGAAGCTGGGCGATGTCAGTCGCCTGCCGTTCAGCATGAAAGTGCTGCTCGAAAATCTTCTCCGGTTCGAAGACGGCGGGTTCACGGTTTCGACCGCCGATATTCAAGCTCTGATCGACTGGCAGAAGAATCCCACGTCGGATGCCGAAATTCAGTATCGCCCCGCGCGCGTTCTGCTCCAGGATTTCACTGGCGTCCCCTGCGTCGTCGATCTCGCGGCGATGCGCGACGCGATTGCCAAGCTCGGCGGCGACACGTCAAAGATCAATCCGCTGGTCCCCGTCCATCTCGTCATCGACCACAGCGTCATGGTCGACGAATTCGGCCACCCCAAGGCGTTCGAACAGAATGTCGAAATCGAATATCACCGCAATGCCGAGCGCTATGACTTCCTGAAATGGGGATCGAAAAGCCTCGACAATTTCAAAGCGGTCCCTCCCGGCACGGGGATTTGCCATCAGGTCAATCTGGAGAATATCGCGCAAGCGGTGTGGACGTCGAAAGACCCGTCGGGCGCGACGATCGCCTATCCCGACACGTGCGTCGGCACCGACAGCCATACAACAATGATCAATGGCCTTGGCGTGCTTGGCTGGGGCGTCGGCGGGATCGAAGCCGAAGCGGCGATGCTCGGCCAGCCCGTCTCGATGCTTATCCCCGAAGTCGTCGGCTTCAAGCTGACCGGCGCAATGGGTGAGGGCATAACCGCAACCGACCTCGTGCTGACCGCAACGCAAATGCTCCGCGCGCACGGCGTGGTCGGGCGGTTCGTCGAATATTATGGCCCCGGGTTGGATTCGCTGAGCCTCGCCGACCGGGCGACGCTGGCTAACATGGCGCCAGAATATGGCGCGACGTGCGGGTTCTTTGGCATCGATGAAAAGACGCTCGATTATATGCGCCTGACGGGCCGCGAGGAGTCGCAGATCGCGCTGACCGAAGCTTATGCCAAGACGCAGGGGCTGTGGCGCTTTGCCGATGCGCCGGATCCGGTGTTCACTTCGACGCTCACGCTCGACATGGCGACGGTGGTGCCGAGCCTCGCCGGGCCAAAGCGCCCGCAGGACAAGGTTGCGCTGACGATGGTCGATGACGTGTTCAACGGTGAATTGGCGTCGGTGTATAACCACGACGGGTTCAAGCGCGTGGCAGTCGAGGGGCGAGACCATGACATCGGCGACGGCGATGTCGTGATCGCGGCGATCACCAGCTGCACCAACACCTCGAACCCGAGCGTCCTTGTCGCCGCCGGTCTAGTGGCGAAGAAGGCAAACGAACTGGGCCTCAAGCCCAAGCCGTGGGTGAAGACCTCGCTCGCGCCGGGATCGCAAGTCGTGACCGATTATCTGATCAAGGCGGGACTGCAATCGCATCTCGACGCGATCGGGTTCAACCTCGTCGGCTATGGCTGCACGACGTGCATCGGCAATTCGGGCCCGCTCGCCGAGCCAATCAGCAAAGCCATCAACAACAACGACATCGTTGCCGCCTCGGTCCTCTCGGGCAACCGCAATTTCGAAGGCCGCGTCTCGCCCGATGTCCGCGCCAATTTCCTCGCGTCGCCGCCGCTGGTCGTCGCCTATGCGTTGAAGGGGACGGTGACGCAGGACTTCACGACAACGCCCATCGGTCAGGCGACCGACGGCCATGACGTCTATCTGAAAGACCTCTGGCCGACCAACGCCGAAATCCGCAGCGTGATGGACGCCAATGTCGACCGCTCGATGTTCCAGGCACGCTATGCCGACGTTTATAAAGGTGACAAGCATTGGCAGGCCATCACCGTCGAAGGGTCAGACACTTATCAGTGGCGTGCAGGGTCCACCTATGTCGCCAACCCGCCCTATTTTGACGGCATGTCGATGACGCCGGCACCGATTGCCGACATCCTCGGTGCCAAGCCGCTTGCGATCCTCGGCGATTCGATCACCACCGATCACATATCGCCCGCCGGTAGCATCAAGGCCGACAGCCCTGCAGGCAAATGGCTGATGGAACATCAGGTCGCGAAGGCCGATTTCAACTCTTACGGCGCGCGGCGCGGGCATCATGACGTGATGATGCGCGGCACTTTTGCCAATATCCGCATTAAGAATGAAATGGTCCCCGGCGTCGAAGGCGGCATGAGCATCTACAACGGCGAAGTCATGCCGATCTATGACGCCGCGATGCGCCACAAGGCCGACATGACGCCGCTGATCATTATCGGCGGCAAGGAATATGGCACCGGATCGTCGCGCGACTGGGCCGCAAAAGGGACCAATCTGCTCGGCGTCCGCGCGGTCATTGTCGAGAGCTTTGAACGGATTCACCGGAGCAACCTTGTCGGCATGGGCGTCCTGCCGCTGCAGTTCAAAAACGGCGACACGCGGACGACGCTGGGCCTGACCGGTGATGACAGCTTCACGATCATCAGCGTTGCCGCCTTGTCGCCGCGTCAGGACGTAAACGTGCACGTCAAACGTGCCGATGGAGCAGAATTCACGTTCACAGCATTGTGCCGCATCGACACTGCCAATGAAGTCGAATATTTCATGAACGGCGGCATTTTGCACTATGTTTTGAGGAAGTTGGCCGCCTGAAGCACATGATGTTAAAAGCAGCCGGTGGCATTTTAACCACATTCACCCGCCAATTCCCGATTGTTCCCGAAAAGGGACATTTTCTGTCGCAAACCGCTTTGACATGATTTGATGTTCGATTAACAATTCGTTCATCATATCACGATGTTGATTCGAGGTATCCCCGTTTCCGGGGGCGCAAACCAGACGCGGTGTCTGGCACGCGACAGGGACAGCAAAGGGACCGGGACAGCCGGTTGTGTAACGGGAGGTTATATGCGCGGAAAGATTTTAGGCCTGTTGGCAGCAACAGCACTCGCAATGCCAATGGCAGCACATGCCGGCGGCGCAGGCAAGATAGTCACAGGCGGGTCGGGTGCATTTGCATTTACCGCCCAAAGCAATCTTGTTGGCACGACATCAACGGCAACGATCGCCGGTGGTGGCAATCCTATTTATACGCCAAGTGCGAGCCGCCAAAAGGGCGTCGTATCGTTGATTATGAACACGGGCGCTGGCAACTTCATCTGCACGGGAACACTTTTAGCGGATCGTCGCTCGGTCTTGACGGCAGGGCATTGCGTGAGCGGTGGCGCAGGTACGGCGAACCCGATAACGACAACGGCTTTTTTCAACAACACCGGCAGCGCCGATGTGATCCCTAGCTCTGGCGGTGCTGGCATAACTGCCATCACGGTCGAGCGTTATTTCGTCAACGGGTCGTACACGGGTGAAGTCATCGACCAGAACGACATTGCAATTCTTCGTCTTTCGCAAGCTGCCCCGATTTGGGCAACGGCGTATGACGTCGACTATAGCGGTGATCTGACCGGCACAGACTTCACGGTGGCTGGATATGGTCGTCGTTCGACGATCGGTGGTTCCGCCGGTGCAAACCTCGGCCCGGGTCGTCTGCGCGAAGGCGATAACAAGATGGATTATCGCTGGGGTGATGCTGCTTTCGGCGGGTTCTTCACGGATCGCGATCCAGTATCGCAGGAAAACTTCTTCGGCCGCGCTGCTGTCGGCTTTAGCTACGTGTCCGATTTTGACAGTGGACTATCCGTGAACGACGCATCATGCCGGATTGCCGCAGCAGTCGGCGCGCCCGGCGTCGGTTGCGATCTAGGTCGTGGCGCTCGTGAAGCTGGCGTCGCTGGTGGTGACTCGGGCGGACCGCAGTTTGCCGGTGGCAAAATTATTTCTGTGACGTCTTATGGCCTTTCGTTCGGGCCAGGGTTTGGCGACGTTGGCGGTGGATTGAACAGTTCTTTCGGTGAATTCAGCGGCTATGTGCCGACGTTCATCCATGAAAAGTTTATCCGTTCGGTGCTGGCGGTGCCGGAACCAGCGACATGGCTTCAGATGATCTTCGGTTTCGGCCTCATCGGTTCGATCCTCCGTCGCCGTCAGGCTGCTAAGGTTGCTGTCGCCTAAGCGCAGACGCCTTACTCGAAAAAAAACGCCCTCTGCTTGATTGCAGGGGGCGTTTTCTTTTGTCTCGACTGCGGATCGCGCGCATTGTTGCCAACAAGTTTTTTGAAAAAAGGATATAAAATGCGCAAGGCCGAGTTCGACATCATCGTTTACGGGGCAACGGGCTTTACCGGGCGCTTGGTTGCCGAATATCTGGTCGCGCGCGGGATCAAGGGCTGGGCAATGGCGGGACGGTCGGCCACGAAACTCGCCGAAGTCCGTGACCTCATCGGCGCGCCTGCCGATACGCCGCTGGTCGTCGCCGATGCCGACGATCCCGTCAGCCTCCGCGCGATGTGCGCCCGCGCACGGACGATCCTAACGACGGTCGGACCCTATCAGCTTTACGGCAATGATCTTGTCGCGGCCTGCGCGGAAACGGGCGCGTCCTATGTCGATCTGTGCGGCGAACCGGTCTGGATGCGCCAGATGATCGACGCGCATGACGCCGCGGCCAAAGCCTCGGGCGCGCGCATCGTGTTCTCGTGCGGGTTCGATTCGATCCCCTTCGATCTCGGTGTCTGGAAATTGCAGGAAATCGTGAAGGACCGTTTCGGCACCCCCGCCAAGCGCATCAAATGCCGCGTCCGCACTATGAAGGGTGGCGCATCGGGCGGTACCATTGCCAGCATGAAAGCGACGATGGCGTCTGCGGCCAAAAACCCCAGTCAATTCGGCCTGCTTTCCAATTCATTTGCCCTGACACCCGGTTTTCAGGGGCCAACGCAACCCAGCGGCCTCATCCCCGAATATGACCGCGCCGAAAAGGGCTGGGCCGTCCCGTTCGTCATGGCGCCGATTAACACGAAAAACGTCCACCGCTCGAACTTCTTGTTGGGCGAAGCGGGCTATGGCGCGGACTTTGTCTATGACGAAATGATGCTGACCACGATCGGCGAAGCGGGCAAAGCCATGGCCGAAGCGGTCGCCAAGATGAACCCATTCGGCGACGGCAAAACGCCTGAACCGGGCGAAGGCCCGAGCAAGGAAGAGCGCGATAACGGGTCGTACGAAATCCTGTTCACCGCCGAAATGGAAGGCCGCGATCCCGTAAAACTCGTCGTCAAAGGCGACCGCGATCCGGGATATGGCAGCACGTCAAAAATGATCGCCGAAGCGGCACTGACGCTGAACGAGACGGAAAGCGGCGGCGGGATGTTCACACCCGGCGGGCTGATGGCTGGGGCACTTCTGGCGCGGCTCGAGGCAAATGCGGGGTTGAGTTTCACTGAAGAAGCCTAAGGCCTACCCTCTCCCCTCGCGGGAGAGGCGGCTCGCGCCGCAGCGCGAGCGGGTGAGGGGGATAAGTGAGATGGCTTTCCCTAAAACCCCTCACCCCGCTCAGCGTTGCTGAGTCGCCCTCTCCCGCAGGGGGAGAGGGATAAGTGATGGCGTTTGACCCAAAGGCAAAAGTTATGTGTTTCGAACCTGTTGGATGCGAGCTACGCTCAAACCATGGTTGATCCAGTCGCACTGTCAGTCTCTGTCGTCGCACTGGCTGTATCGGGTGTAACGGCATGGCTAACTTTACTGCGCCGTGGCACGGTTTGCATGACACAACCAACGGTGATCTATTTCGGCCCCGACGCAGCTCGACTCGACAAAAAGAGACCGCCCCCAAAAATCTATCTGCGAACTCTGCTCTTTTCTACCGCAAAGCGTGGTCGCGTAATCGAGAGTATGCACGCAGCCCTCCATCGGAACGAGTCTCACCAGAATTTCAATATCTGGGTATATGGAGACGATAAACTCGTTCGGGGGAGTGGCCTATTTGTCGGCGAAACGGGCGTTGCAGCGAACCATCATTTTCTCACGCCAAAAGATGGCAGCGGGTTTCAGTTTATAGCGGGAAGATACCATCTGAAAGTTTATGCTCATCTACTAGGCGATGCTTGGCCAAAGCTATTATTCAGCCAAGATTTGGAAGTTTCACCTGAGATTGCGGCAGCGTTGGATTCGCCTAGAACAGGACTCTATTACGACTGGGGTCCAGACTCGTCGCGCTATTTGCCGCATGTTGAAGAACGTCCACCAACTCCCGATCCCGCAAGTTTCTTTGAAGCGCTGGCGCTATCGGGTCGTGGCGAATGACGACTTTCCGGTAGCCCGTCCCCCCCCCTCAATCATCCTCATCCTCATACCCGACCAAATCCAGCGCCCGCGCTTTGATTTGGTGGGTCATGCACCAGTGCATCAGGGCTTCTTCGCGGCCGTGCGTTACCCATACTTCCTTGGGTGCGATTTCGGTCAGTGTCGCGGTCAGTTCATCCCAGTCGGCATGGTCGGAGAGGATCAGCGGGAGTTCGACCCCGCGCTGCACCGCGCGCTGGCGGATGCGCATCCAGCCGCTCGCCATCGCCGTGATCGGATCGGGAAGGCGGCGTGACCAGCGATCATTGAGCGCCGACGGCGGGGCAATGACAATGGCCCCGCGCATTTCCTCCTTGCTCGCAACCAGCGCGGGGCGGAGCTCGCCCAAATCGACGCCCCACTCGCGATAAAGATCGCACAGCCGCTGCATCGCGCCGTGGATATAAATCGGCGCATCATGCCCAAGTGCGCGCAGTTCGGCGATCACCCGCTGCGCCTTGCCGAGCGCATAGGCCCCGACGAGCACGCAGCGCTCAGGCTCCGCCGCCAAAGCCGCAAGCAGCTTCGCCATCTCATCGCGCGTTTCGGGATGGCGGAAAACCGGCAACCCAAAGGTCGCTTCGGTAATGAAAATATCACACGGCACGGGCTCGAAGCGTGCGCAGGTCGGGTCCGCGCGCCGCTTGTAATCGCCCGACACGACAACGCGCTCACCCGCATATTCGAGCAATATCTGCGCTGACCCCAGTACATGACCCGCAGGCACGAAAGTAACCTTCACATCACCGACGACAACGCTCTCGCCATAAGAGACAGCGGTCCCGCCCGCCTGTTCGCCATAACGAACCCCCATGATCGCCAGCGTTTCGGGCGTCGCCCAAACCGCGCCATGCCCGCCGCGCGCATGATCGGCGTGGCCATGCGTGACCAGCGCCCGCGGCACTGCCCGCGACGGGTCCACCCACGCGTCGGCGGGGGGAATATAAATACCGTGCGGATGCGGTTCGATCCATGCGCCTAATCGTGTCATGGCCCCTATATGGTTGCGATGCCGAACGATTCCCACCTTCCTGATGTCCTGACCGACTGGTTCGCGAGCAAAGGCTGGGCGCCGCGCCGGCATCAGCTTGAGATGCTCGACGCGGCGCGGGCAGGGCGCCATGCGCTGCTCGTCGCGCCGACGGGTTCGGGGAAAACGCTGGCGGGATTTCTGCCGACGCTTGTTGAGTTGATCGAGGTTCAAACCAAAACCCGTCACTCCCGCGAAGGCGGGGGTCCAACGCCCGAGCCTCGAAATGGGGCGTTGGATTCCCGCCTTCGCGGGAATGACGAAGGGGAGGGTCTCCACACGCTCTACATCTCCCCGCTCAAGGCGCTCGCGGTCGATGTCCGCCGCAATCTGCTCGCCCCCATCGAGGAAATGGCGCTCCCCATCCGTGTCGAAGCGCGCACCGGGGACACGCCGTCGGACCGCAAAAAACGGCAACGCGAGAAGCCGCCGCATATCCTCCTGACCACGCCCGAGAGCCTCAGCTTGCTGCTCAGCTACCCCGACAGCCTGACGATGTTCGCGGGCCTGAAAACCGTCGTCATCGACGAAGTCCACGCCT
The DNA here is from genome assembly GCA_043778785.1 of Sphingomonas sp. Lineage (GTDB taxonomy): Bacteria > Pseudomonadota > Alphaproteobacteria > Sphingomonadales > Sphingomonadaceae > Sphingomonas_O. The sequence continues at coordinate 9,822 of JAYWFN010000271.1, forward strand.
TCGCGACCGGCAAGCGCGGCGACTTGCTGAGCCTGTGCCTCGCCCGCCTGCAAACCATTGCTCCCGATTTCCGCCGCGTCGCCCTGTCCGCCACGGTCGCCGATCCCGATGCCTACCGCGCCTGGCTCGCCCCTTATGGCGACATCGACGCGGTCACAGTCGTTCAGGGCGACAAGGGGGCCGACCCCTCAATCGAAATTCTCCTCCCCGAAGGTCGCGTGCCATGGGCGGGGCATTCGGGCCGCTATGCTGCCCCGCAAGTCATGGCGCAGATCGAGGCGCACAATACGACGCTGATTTTCTGCAACACCCGCGCGCTCGCCGAATTGATCTTTCAGGATTTATGGAAGGTCAACGAGGGGCGGCTCCCCATCGGCATTCACCACGGCAGCCTCGACATCGAAGCACGGCGCAAGGTGGAAAGCGCAATGGCCGACGACAAGCTGCGTGGGCTGGTCGCGACGGCAAGCCTTGATCTTGGCGTCGACTGGGGCAATGTCGATTGCGTCGTCCAGATGGGCGCACCCAAAGGGTCGTCGCGGCTTTTGCAACGCATCGGCCGCGCGAACCACCGCCTCGATGAACCGTCCGAAGCGGTGCTCGTTCCCGGCAATCGCTTCGAATATCTCGAAGCGCGCGCCGCCTTGGACGCGGTCGAAGCGGGCGAGTTGGACCCCGATGTTTTCATCACCGGAAGCCTCGACGTCCTCGCGCAACATCTCATGGCTTGCGCCTGCGCCGCGCCGTTCGATGAAGCGCGGATGCTCGCCGAAGTGCAGTCGGCGCTCGCCTACAGCGCACTCGACGCGACGACCTTCGCGGCGGTCCTCGATTTCATTGCGACCGGCGGCTACGCCCTTCGCGCCTATGACAAGTTCAAGCGCCTGACCAAAACTGGCGAGACGTGGCGCGTTTCGCACCCCAAATTCATCACCCAACACCGTATGAACGCCGGGATCATTGTCGAGGCTGCGATGCTGAAAGTGCGCTTCAAAAATGGGCGTACGCTCGGCCGCGTCGAGGAAGGCTTCGCGGCAACCCTGTCCCCCGGCGACACTTTCTTCTTTTCGGGCATCAGCCTCGAAGTCGAACGGATCGACACCGAAGACGTCATCGTCCGCGCCACGAGCCGCCCGGCGCGCATCCCGAGTTATGGTGGCGCGCGCATGCCGCTCTCGACCAACCTCGCGGACCGGGTGCGCGGCTTCCTGCATGATGATAGCGAATGGCAACGCTTCCCCCCCGACGTCCGCGAATGGCTCGAAGTGCAGCAGCGCCGCTCAAAAATGCCTGCGCCCGACGAATTGCTTGTCGAGACATTCCCGCATCACGGGCGGCATTACATGGTCGTCTATCCGTTCGAAGGCTGGAACGCGCACCAGTCGCTCGGCATGCTGCTCACCAAGCGCATGGAAAGACGCGGGCTGAAGCCCATCGGTTTTGTTGCGAATGATTATGCGCTGGCGACCTACAGCCTTGATCCCGTCACCGATCCGCGCGCGCTATTCTCCGCCGACATCCTAGAGGACGAATTCGTCGATTGGATCGAAGGATCGCATATGCTCAAGCGCGCGTTCCGCGAAGTCGCCGTCATCGGCGGCCTCGTCGAGCGGCAGCACCCGGGCGCGCGCAAATCGGGCAAGCAAGTCACCTTTTCAACCGACCTGATCTACGACGTGCTGCGCCGTTACGAACCCGACCATCTGTTGCTCAAGGCCGCATGGGCCGATGCCCGCGCGAAGATGACCGATGTCGGGCGGCTGGCAAACCTGCTCGACCGTGCCGCCGATACGATTCTCCATATCGACGTCCCCCGCGTAACGCCGCTGGCAGTGCCCGTCCTCGTGATGATCGGGCGCGAAAGCGTCGCGCAGGGTACCGTCGACGATGCCCTGCTCATGGAAGCCGAAACTCTTGCCGTCGAAGCGATGCGGATCGACTGACGCCCGGCCGCTGATCTTGCCTTTACGCCGAACCGACCACAACGATCAGAGGCGAATTTCGGCAACCATGCTTTCGGCTGCGGCCTTTGGCCCCTTGAACAATGCTTTGACCATTGACCCGATGCCCGCACTGGCAAGCCATATTTTCGCTGTTTCAGGCTCGAACCGGAGGAGTGCCAGATTTGGATCGTCCTTGCCACCTTTATACCAGGCCGAAACGGCGGCGTTCCAGAAGCGGTCCACGACTTTCGGGTTCGCGTCCTGAACGATGGCACCGTGGACGCTGGCATAAAGATCATGGCCCGGCGCGGTATAGCTCAATATCGCCCGTGCGCCTGACCCAACAAGATTGTAAAGATCGTCATCCTTGCCCGCAAAAAACCATATCGGGCCGAGGCGCCCTTCGAATTGCGCCGTCATCGGCTGGGTATGGCCATCGCGATCCCCCACGATGCCGAGCATCACCATTGGTTTGGCCTGTAATTCTTCCCAGAAGCGGTCGGTGATCTTGGCTTCGTTCGTCATCGTGCAGGCTCCGGAATTTTGCGCCAAACCAACGTCTGGCTGTCATCACGGGGTAACCGCACGATGGCCCTGTTGTTCCGGTGATGCTTGCGCGGTACGCTCAGCGATAATGCAGATAGTTCGGATTGAAACTTGCCGCCGCCATCAATCCCGGCAGATCATTGACCGACAAATGACGGCGCTTCAGCGTCGCCAGTCCTGACCGGTTAAGCTCGGCAATCGTGCGGCTGACATGCGGTTGCGTCAGGCCCAGCGCATCGGCAATGTCGGCTTGCGTCAGTGGTAATGCGCATTCGCCCTTCGCCGCCAATCCGACCAGCTTCAACCGGAAATAGAGCTCGCAACATAAATGTGCCAGCGCTTCATAGGCTGATCGCTGCCCCGCACTGACCAGCCATTCGCGCTGAATCGACGCACTCACCAGCGATTCCCACCATAGCGACCGCACCACGCGCGGATGATCGTCGCACAGTTTTTCGAGCTCGGACGGCTTGACGAGTGCATAGTTGACCGGCGTCAGCGTGCCGATCGAATGGTCCATCCGGTCGAGAATATAGACATGCAAGTCACAAAGATCGCCTGGCACAAAGAATGACAATATCTGGCGGCGACCGTCATCGAGCATTTTATACCGACAGGCCCAGCCATCAATGACGAGATAGATCGTTCGCGGCTCATCGCCTTCGCTGATCAAATCCTCCCCCGGTCTCAGCGCGCGTATCTTTTGCGCTGCAAGCGCAAGAATTGCGGCTTCGCTGTTTGCGTAAAAGTATTGAAACGACTCCAGCTTTCGGACGAAGTGAATGCCAGACATTGATCCCATTCCTGTTTTTCAATCCGGGCGGTCGGAACATCCCCCCTGTCGCCGGGTTCGATTGTCATATATTCTTTTTTGGAAATTGCCATGAATGCCCAAACGCATATCGACGGCGCGCGACGCGTCGTGCTTGTCGTTGATGATGAGACGATCATCCTGTGGGGGACTGCGTCATTGCTTGAGTCGCTCGGTTACGATGTGATCCGTGCCAATTCGGGCCGTGCGGCACTTGAGGCGCTCAATGATCGTCAAGAAATCGGTGCGCTCCTCACCGACTTTCAAATGCCGCGCATGTCAGGGATAGAATTGGCAGAGGCCGCGCGGCAATTGCGTCCCGATCTGCCCGTGGTCATTTCCACCGGGCACGCGACTCTGCAAAACAGTCAGGGGCGTCCGTGGGTGACACTCGCCAAGCCCTTCACGCGCGAAGAGCTTGATGACGCCATCAAGCTCGCCATTGCCCACCCCTAATATTGTACCAGCGGATAGCGTAACGTTACTTTGGTTCCCGTACCATCGCTCGCAACATCGAGTGTTCCGCTCAACTGCGTCGCAAAGGCATCCATGTGTTCGAAGCCCATTTTCCCGACGGGGTCGGTCGTCGCATACCCGATGCCATCATCATCAACGACCAGCGCTACCTGACCACCACTGTTGGCCATGACGATGCTGATCGTTCCGGCGCGATTCTCGGCATAGGCATGGCGGAACGCGTTGGTGACCGCCTCAACGATGAAAAGCGTGAGCGGCACTGCTTGATCGACCGACAGGTCCAGATCATCGCTTTGGCATTGCAGATCAATATTGCCGCGCGCGCGGTTTGCGGCGCGCAACTGCGGACAAAGTTCGGCCATCAGCAACCGCATATTGACCGTGCCGAGCACATTATGCGTGTCATGCTCATAGAGAACGCGGTGAATCAGCCCCAGTGCGGCAATGCGGGCCTTTGCCTGGCCCAGCGCATCGCGTGCCCACGGATCGGCAACGCGGTCCGCTTGCAATGTCAACAGGCTGGTCACGATCTGAAGATTGTTTTTAACCCGGTGGTTAACCTCGCGGGTCAGCGCCGTTTTCGCTTCCAGCGCCGTGTTGAGCGCGTTGTCGCGCGCTTCGATCGTTTCCGCCATCGCATGAAGTTCATCACTCAGCGCGATAACTTCGCGGGGGGCATGACCATAAGCAGTGCGATTGCCCGAAAAGTCGCCTCGACTAAACTGCGCTGCCAATGTTTGTAGTTTATGCAGCCAGCGCACCACCAGCCAATGCGTTCCAGTCCAGATCGCGAGCGACGCCAGCGCCATGGCGATAAGCGGCAGCACGACACTTTGGCGCACCTGCCAAACGGCCGTCGCAAGCAAAGCATCGCGTGGCTTTGCATAGACGATGGTCAGTTCCCTGCCTTGCAAGGGTGCAGTCGCAAAAAGCCATTCAGTCCCGTTGCGCAAACGCGCCGTTGCAATATCAGCATTTCTCAACGCATTTTTCGGCAGATCAAGTTTGATGCGGTCGTTGCTGACGATTTTGGCCCCGTTGATATCGACGATTTTGATGAGCGCGTCAGGATCAGAAGCGCTCCGCCGTTGCAGCGAAGCGCGCAACGCATCAAGACTGATCGACGCGGTGATCATCCCATCCTGATCGCCGTTTGCCGTCCGGACGGGCAATGCCATGACCAATATCGGTTTCTTGGAAATCTTGCCGATGATCGGCGCGCTCAAGCTGAAACCGTCGATCTTGATCGCTCGCTGCCACCACGGTTCAGGGGCAAATGTTTCATCACCACGTATTGGCAGCGCGGAACAACGGACTCGCCCCGTTGCATCCGACCGGGTCAAGTTGAGAATGCCGACAGCGCCAAAATGCGCGTCGACAAGCGTGGGGCTGCAATCTGCGTCCATCGTCCGAACAGCGCGAGCGCGGCTGACGATCTGAATGGCCTGGCGCGCGACAGCGAAAACGTCGCGCTCGCTTTCGGCAATCAACCATGCATCGGTGCGAAGCTGCGCGGTCGCAATCGAACGGGCGTCGTCCCAGGCGACCCGACCCTGCACGATGCTGAGAATGGCCATCGGCAGCAGGGCGGCAAGCACGACAAGCACCAGCCCATTGCGTAATGTACGCGTCGGCCACAATCTCGTCCGCACTTGATCCCCCCCGGCATCGCTCATGCTTTATGGTCGGTCAGCAAAACCGAACCCGACCGGCAGCACAGTCTTGCCATGATCCTCATCCCCATGATCATCGTCAATTTCCTGGCCATCCATCAACCGGACCAGCGCTGCCCGCGCGCGTGCGACTCTGCTCTTGACGGTGCCGATGGCGCAACCCGCGATGATGGCGGCTTCTTCATAAGAAACACCTTCGGCCGCGACGAGCATGAGCATTTCACGCTGGACGGGGGGCAACTTGTTCAAGGCGTCCTGCACATCCTGTAGTTCGATTCCGACGTGCTGGGTGGCGGGTTCCACCAGCACACGTTCGGCAATTTCGGGATCCCACGACGTCATCCGCGAATTCTTCCGGATCGTCGTGTAGAATATATTGCGGACGATCATGAACATCCACGCCCGAAAATTGGTGCCCATCGTAAAGCTCTGGCGTGCTTTCCACGCGCGCGCCATGGCTTCCTGTGCGAGATCGTCTGCCATATCGGGATTGCCGCACAAACTGCGCGCAAAGGCGCGAAGCGACGGGATCAGTGCGACCATCTGCTGCTTGAACTCGCCGTCGTCTATGGCGACGGGCGCAGCCTGCTCCACCGCCGCACTGCTCATTGTTTCGTCTCGTCAGTATCGAACTGATCGAGCAGCCGCATAAAGTCTTCAGGTATGGCTTCGTCGGTTACCTTGATGTGGATCTGCTGCAACGCTGCCGCGATCGGATCAAACGCGGTGGCGGGCGCCCGCACGGGTTTGGAAGGGGGCGCAACACTCAACTGCACGTCTTTGCTCCGATCAGCCATTCATCTCACTCCACCCACGGACAACATGGGGGTGATATTCATGAAGCATGATGAAATCCAACAACTGTTTTCCATCATCGCCATATTCAAGCTAAATCGGATATCGGCGGAAATGTTCCGGCGACGGCACTAAAATGGTGTCTTTGACATTAAGACGCCGATACGAGCACCACAGCCAGCGCGACAATGACCAGAACGAGCGACGCAAACAGCACATAGCGAACGATGTGTGGCATGGTTCCGGCCCGCGCCTCGGTTCCCGTCATTTCGACTTGGTCGTCTTCCATTTTCCGCTCCTGAGTATGCGAAAAAGGGTAGCAGCTCGCAAAAGCTGCTACCCTCTGACGGTCGGCGACCAAGATGCTTATTTGGTGGCGTTGTCGCGAACCATGTCGGCCTTGTCTTCCATCGCGTCGGCTTTGTTTTCACCGGCGGCCCGGACGCCAGCGGCGCGATCTTCCATTTTCTGCTCAGCAGCTGAATCGACGCCATCAAGACGGTTGTCGAGCGTGTCGGCTTTGTCTTCCATGTTGTCAGCCGTGGCTTCGCTGTTGTCACGGACAGCATCGGCCTGGTCTTCGATCATGTCAGCTGTGTTCTCGGCCGCTTTTTCCGCTGGCGTGTTGTTGCACGCGGCAACAGTGGTCAGCGCAAGCGCGCACGCCGCCAGTTTCAACGATATGGTTTTCATAAATACTCCTGTTTGACGAAATTAGCGGACGGATCCGCGACGAACGAGGTTGACGATGGCAAGCAGAACAAGCGCGCCAAGGAATGAGACAACCAGCGAACGGATGTCGAGAGCACCCGACGTAATCGGCGCGCCGCCGAGCAAGGGCGTCAACAGAAAACCGGCGAGCATGGCACCCACAATGCCCACGACGACATTGAGAATAATGCCCTGCTGACCATCGGTGCGCATAACGATGCTCGCCAACCAGCCGATAATGCCGCCGACGATAAGCATGATAATGATATTCATTTGGCTTCTCCCTGTGGATGATGGAAGAAACTGCGGTGCCCGCTGACGGTTCCCTATGACCGCATTTTACAGCGCAAGCCGAGTGCAAGCACGGTTGCCAGTAAACTAATTCATATGCATTATACAGACCATTCGAAAACCGTTATATTATAACATAGTAACGACGGACGGCAGGCGGCATGAGCGATCAAGAATATAAAAATCCCGGATTAGGGTCCGACGATATTGATTTGCGGGCAGCTGCCCAAAATGACCATATAATTGACGATGCGCTTTTTCGAAGGCTGGCGGACAACATCCCCACATTGTGCTGGATGGCGAACGCGGACGGCTATATCTTTTGGTATAATCGCCGCTGGCACGATTATTGTGGGTCAACGCCGGAACAGATGGCGGGCTGGGGGTGGCAATCGGTCCATGATCCCGACGTTCTGCCATCGATGCTCGAACGATGGACAGGGTGTATCGCAGCAGAGACGCCGTTCGAAATGACATTTCCGTTGCGCGGGGCCGATGGCGTCTATCGGCCGTTCCTGACGCGCATCGAACCTGTTTGTGATGAAACCGGTGCGTTGAGATGGTGGTTCGGCGCGAATGTCGATGTCACGGCACAGGTTGCGGCCGAAACCGAGCTTCGCGCGGTCAACCTCAAAAAGCACGCGATTGCCGCCGAACGCGAAGCCATCCTCGACCAATTGGGCGAAGGGGTGATCGTCACAGATCCAACGGGGCGCATAACCTTTGTCAACGACGCGGCGACACGCCTTCACGGCGTCGCCAGTCTTGATGTTGACCCCGATGGCTATGCGAACGCTTACAGCTTGTGGACCGAGGACGGCAAACCGCACCCCACCGAGAGTTTGCCCCTGACGC
>JAYWFN010000272.1:0-7367 GCA_043778785.1 Sphingomonas sp.
GCAATTTGCGAACCATCCTTGAGTGTAACCAGAACATACACATCCTGTTGCAGATTATGGAAGGTAAAATCCCAAGCTGTCGGTACGTCATGGGCAAACTTCAACCCAAGTCGGTCGGCGACCGAATACTCCCATCCCCGCTGAGACATGGCAGCGACCGCCCAGCCCAAAGCCAACGGAATTGTTGCGTAATGCAGCAGCGACCAAAGCCAGACAGGGAGCGTCCAGCCCCAGTGGATGAAGAAAAATGGGCTGATTGCTGCAAAGTAGGCTGTCGATGCAATGGCATAGGCAACAACACGTTCCTGAAGGTCCGGCTTTGGGCCAGCTTGAACTCTACTGCGCACCCACAAAATGATCATCCCAGGCGCGAAAAGGCTAACGAGATCTTTGATAGCCGATGCGGTGGGCAAATCGCTCATATGATGGGGTTAGCCAGTTAGCACATATTTGTCGATATAAAAAGAACAAATCATAAACAAAACGCTGTCCTACACACCCCGGCCCAGCGCATATCCTGTTCGGTTGCGAGTCGTTGGGGAGTTTGGGAAGCATGCAAAACCGGGTTCCTGTTGAGCGGGCAGAGCGGCCCGATTTGCCGGATTTCGATCCTGTGCCGCGTCAGTATCAGCGGCATGACGGGTGGACGCCCGCGCGGCAGAAGGCGTTTATCGAGGCACTGGCGGATACCGGAAGCGTCAGCCGCGCGGCCGCGATGGTCAATATGGCGCAGGCCAATTGCTACACATTGCGCCGTGCACCGGGGGCGGAAAGTTTCCGGCAGGCGTGGGAAGCGGCACTCGATTTCGGGGTGGCGCGATTGAAGGATATTGCCTTTGAACGGGCCATTGATGGCTATCTGGTGCCGGTGTTCGTCGCGGGGCAGCTGATGGGATTTCGGCGCAAGACCAATGATGCGTTGCTGATGTTTTGCCTGCGTCATTATGGGCAGGATGCGGGTGGCAAGCGGACGACCGTCAATTATTTCAGCACAAAGGCCGAAGCGGGGGCTGTGGCGACGGGAGATGGCGGGGCTGGGGCGGTGGCGCAGGCTTCGGCGTCGGTGGAGACAGTGGTGTCGACAGGCGGCAACGGGCGGGCGGAACGGATGGCGCGCGATGATGCGCTGGCGACCGCGCTTCAGGACTTTGGGGGCGTCGAACTTGATGAACCGGCGCGGGCGGCAATCGGGGCTGCACTAGCGGACTATGCCGAGCGGCGGCGCGAAGCGGATGCGATTATCGACGAGGGCGGGGGTGACGCGATTGCGCAGGAAATGGTCGATGTCGCGATCCCCTTTGTCGCTGTATCGGCGCGGTCCAGCCCCTATTGGGGGACGCTTGAGCCGCCGGTGTCCTGCAGCGAATTCATACCCTTTGTCGGAGGCGAGCCGCCGTGGTGGCGGATCGGCGAAGCGGCATCTGGCGCGGCGGATGCGGGCGCGTTAGAAGGCAGGAATGGCAACGCACCTTAAACCTGTTCCCACGTCCGTCGATGATTTCGGCCTCCCCGGCTGGACCTATCACGATCCCGATTATTTCGCGGTCGAGATGGACCGGGTGATCCGTCCGGCGTGGCAGATTGTGTGTCATGCGTCGGATATTCCGGGCGCAGGGGACTGGCGGACGATCGAGCTGCTGGGCGAAAGCATCGTCGTGGTGCGCGGCGATGACGGGGTGGTGCGCGCGTTTGCCAATGTTTGCCGGCATCGGGGGATGCGGCTAGTTGATGGCGCGGCGGGGTGTGCGAAGAAGCTCGTCTGTCCGTATCATGCGTGGGTTTACGAGCTCGACGGGCGGCTGAGCGGCGTGCCGATGCGCGGGGATTATCCGGCGCTCGATATGGCAACGACGGGGCTGGTCGCGGTCGATGTCGAGATCTGGCAGGGGTTTGTTTTCGTGCGGTTGCGCGGGTGTGGCGGGCCGTCGGTAGCCGAGATGATGGCGCCTGCGGAGGCAGAGATTGCACCCTATAAGTTTGCCGAGATGCAGCCGATTGGGACGCCGTGGTCGCGGCCGCGCAATGTGAACTGGAAGAATGTCGGCGATAATTATTCGGACAATCTGCATATTCCGGTCGCGCACGACGGATTGTCGCGGCTGTTTGGTAAAAGCTATGCGATCGAGGCGCATGGCTGGGTCGACAAGATGTCGGGCGAGATTGCGGACCGCCCTTCCGCGAATTTCTGGGAACGCTTTTACCAGACGCATCTGCCGCGCGTCGAGCATCTGCCCGAGGCGGCGCAGCGGCGGTGGGTTTACTGGAAGCTGTGGCCGAACATGGCGTTCGACATTTATGCCGACCAGATCGACTTCATGCACTGGGTGCCGGTGAGCCCGACGGTGACGATGCTGCGGGTAATGAGCTATGCCTTGCCCGATGACAGGCGGACGATGAAGCTGGCGCGCTATGCCAATGAACGGATCAATCGGGTGGTGAATGCCGAGGATACCTGGCTGATCGAAGGGGTGCAGGCGGGGATGGGATCAGCCTATTTCACGGCGGGGCCACTGGCGGCGAGCGAGGTGTGCTTGCGCAGTTTCGCTGCAAGGATAAGAGGGATCATCCCGGAAACGCGGATGCCACACCCGCCGGAGCAATACACGGCTTGACGGCGGCAATTGTTATAGTCATACTTTTAGTATGAAAGTAGCTGTTTCGATTCCCGATAAAGACTATCGCGCGGCAGACGCCATGGCCAAACAACTGAATCGGTCGCGAAGCGCATTTTATGCAGAAGCGCTGCGCGAGTTTATGGCGCGTCGATCAGCTGATTCGCTAACAACAGCGGCTAATCTGTTGGCCGATGAACTGGACAAGCACGAAGTCGAAATGTTGACAAAGGCTGGTGCGCGAACAGCTTTGTCGAACACGGAATGGTGATCTTTGCTGGACCCGCGTCAGCGTGACATCTGGTGGGCTGATCTGGGCCAGGCGCAGGGATCTGAGGCAGCATTCCATCGCCCCGTGGTCATACTCCAAAGCGACGCGATCAATTTGGGACGTCTCCAAACCTATTTATGCGCACCGATGACCGCCAATTTGGCGACGCGTGTGGTGCCATGGAATTTGCTGGTTACCAAAACGGAATCGGGTCTTGATCGTGACTCAGTGGTCCAGACACATTTGTTACTGGCGCTGAACCGTAGTCAGCTCAATGAAAATATCGGTCGCATTACCGATCGCCAACTTGAACAACTCTTCCGCTGTCTCGACATTGCATTAGGACGCTGACTTTATGACCAAAACCTATGACGCTATCATTATCGGCGGAGGACATAATGGCCTTGTCTGTGCTTTTTATCTGGCGCGAGCGGGCCTAAAAGTGCGCGTTCTTGAAAAGCGTGATGTGATCGGCGGGGCGTGCGTCACTGAAGAATTCCATCCCGGCTTCCGCAACTCGACGGCGAGCTATACCGTCAGTCTGCTGCGGCCCCAAGTCATCAAGGACATGCGGCTGCACGAGCGCGGCTGGAAGATCATCGAGCGGACGATTTCGAACTTTTTCCCGTTCGAGAATGATTATCTGAAACTCGGCGGCGGGACGGAGCGGACGCAGGCCGAGTTTGCGCGCTTTTCGGCGAAAGATGCGGCGACATTTCCGGCCTATGAAGAAGCGCTCGAGCGGGTCGCCGAAGTCTTGCGCGGGATTTCGCTCAAGACACCGCCCAATGCCGGCGGCGGGGTGCGCGCGTTGCTGGCGGCGGCGTCGCAGGGGCGCAGTGTTGCGGGGCTCGATATCGAAGCGCAGCGCGATGTGCTCGACCTGTTCGTCAAGTCGGCACGTGATTTCCTCGACGGCTGGTATGAATCGGATGCCGTCAAAGCGGCGTTCGGTTTCGACGCGGTCGTCGGCAATTATGCCTCTCCCGACACGCCGGGCAGCGCCTATGTTCTGCTCCACCACGTATTCGGCGAGATCAACGGCAAGAAAGGCATGTGGGGCCATAGCGTCGGCGGGATGGGCGCGATCACGCAATATATGGCCGAGGCGTGCGTCGAGGCGGGCGTCGAGATCAGCCTTGAGGCGCCGGTGGCGCAGGTGCTGGTCGATGGGACGAAGGTCGCTGGGGTCCGATTGGAGAGTGGCGAAGAGATTGCTTCGGCGACCATTGTGTCGAATGTCGGGCCATCGTTATTGTTCAAGCAATTGGTGGCGGCGAATGACCAGCCGCCCGCATTCAAAAAGCGCATCGACCAGTGGAAAACCGGGTCGGGCACCTTCCGGATGAATGTCGCGCTGTCCGAGCTGCCGAGTTTCAGTGTGTTGCCGGGCAAAGAAAAGGCCGAGCATCATACGTGCGGGATCATCATCGCGCCGACGCTTGATTATATGGATCAGGCCTATACCGACGCGCGGGCGTTTGGCTGGTCGAAAGCGCCGATTATCGAAATGAAACTGCCCACGACAGTCGACGACAGCCTCGCACCGCCGGGACAGCATATCGCGAGCTTGTTCTGCCAGCAGTTCGAGCCGCGATTGTCAGGCGACCGCACGTGGGACGATGTGCGCGAGGAAGTGGCGGATCATATCATCGATACCGTCACGCAACATGCGCCCAATTTCAAAGCGAGCGTCATTGCGCGGCAGATCCATTCGCCGTTGGACCTCGAACGCAAGTTCGGCCTGATCGGGGGGGATATTTTCCACGGGCACATGTCACTCGATCAGCTTTACAGTGCGCGACCGATGCTGGGGCATGGCGATTACCGGATGCCGATTTCGGGCCTGTATATGTGCGGATCGGGCACGCATCCCGGTGGCGGCGTGACCGGTGCGCCGGGGCATAATGCCGCGCACGAGATATTGAAGGACCGCAGTGTGCTGGGGCGGCTGTTCGGGCGCCGGTAACGGCCGCAGATTTTCGATTGAGATTGTTCGATAGTTATGTAGTTTGTTGCGGAACGGATGTCAGGGAATAGGGCGCATTGATATGAAGATTTTGACTGTTATGCGCGTATTCGCGTTCATCCTGTTTTTGTTTATCCCGTCGATTGCGGTGCTTTCGTTTGCGGGCTTTGTGCTGAACAGCACCTACTGGTTCAAATGGCTGGGGCTGCCGGTTTTGTTCGCCAACGGGGCCATCCTGTTCGTTCAGCCGATCAGGAGCCTGATCGGGCTTCAGCTGACGAAGATGGGACAAGCGAAGTAGCTCTTCGCCGCATCCAAAAATATAGGGGCAAGGCGGTAAGCATCAGGACAAGGCTGAGTCCGCTGGCGTCGATTCCTGCGCCCCATAGAGTCCAGAGCGCATAGAGCCCCCCGACCACGGCAAGCGCTTTGGCGATGCCAAGGCGCAGGGCGGACGCGGCGAGCGCGAGGTAAAGCCAGAGCGTTGCCGAGGTCGAGAGCAGCGCCATGAAGCTGAAAAGGCTGCCCAATGATTTGCTCGAATTGAACAGGACGAGCGCGCAGGCGAACAGGCTGGAGATGATTTGCATCCGCACCGGCGTTCCGACGGCGTTGGTTTTGCCGAACCAAGCTGGCAGCAAGCCCTTTCGCGCCATTGTGAGCGGTATTTCACCCTGGATGAGGACGAATCCATTCATGGCGCCGATAGCGCTGATCGCGGCGAAGGCAGCAACGGCGAGCGCGGCGTCCCGCGACCAATAGGTTTCGATAAAGAGCGAGAACGGCGCATTCGAGGCAGCAAGCGTAGCCTGCGGGAGCGTCAACAAGATGCCCGAGCAGACAATGATGTAGATGATGCCGGTCAATGCTGTGCCGATGACCGTCGCGCGGCCAACATTGATTTCGGGACGGTCGATCTTGTCGCTGGCAAGGCCGACAGCTTCGAAGCCGACAAGCGCCCAGAGCGTCAGGCTGGCCGCCGTCGTAATCGCCGCGAGGTTAAGGCCGTCGGCAGGGAATTGCGTGACCGGCATGCTGCCCTTTGCCCCGAGGACAGCGAGGATGACGACAACGGCCACCAACGGCATCAGTTTCAATATTGTCGTGAGCAGTTGAAACCTACCCGAGGCGCGCGCGCCGCGCAGGTTAAGGAGCGTGATGACGCCAATGATGGCCATATTTGCGACGGCAGCGAGCGTGCGCGACGTGGCGAGCGCGGGGACGAAAATGCTGAAATAGCTGGTCGCCGCAATCGCGAGTGTCGCGACGGCGGTCCAGTAGGAAACCCATGTGCTCCAGCCGATCAGCGTTGCTGCGAACGGGCCGAGCGTATGGCTTACAATCCCGATCGGGCCGCCTGCTGTGGGTAGGGCGCGCGTCAGACAGCTGATGACCACCGCCAGCATCAGCGCGCCCGATATGGTGATTGCCCATGCGACGACGCTATTCCAGCCGAACGGCGCGAGCTGCGCGGGGAGCAGGAACACGCCCGATCCCACCATGGAGCCAACGACCAGCGCAGTCGCCATGGGGAGGCCGAGTTTGCGGGGGCCGTCTGTGTCGCCCCCGCTCACTTGATCAGAATTTCGTACCCAGTCTCAGCCCGATGGTTCGTGGCGTCGCAACGTTGACATAAACGCGGGTGCAAACGCTGCACGATGTACTGCGCGAAATCTGGGCACGTTCGTCAAATGCGTTGGCGACGAACAGTTCGGTCGTGAAATTGCCGAAATCGAGCCCGGCTGCGAAATCTGCCGTGGTGTATCCCTGAATCCGTCCGAGGAGTGTGGCCGGATTGTAGAATTTCGTCGGGTCGACAATTTGCAGCGGATCGGTTTGATCGTTGAGCGCGCTAATAAATGCTTTCTGGCGGACGTCGGATGCGGCCCCGCTTTGATGCGCGACGACGGCTTGAAAATGGGCTTTCGACGTCCCCACGGCAAATTCATAACGCGCACTGCCGCTGATCTTGAATTCGGGTGTGACGGGAAGGCGCGAGCCCGCTGGAGTCTGGATATAATTGATCTGACCGCCCGACCCGGGCAATGTGCAGGCATAGGTAGGATCGTTGATCGCGCAGAGATTCTGGCGCGTCTTGGCATCAGTATAGGCGGCTGCCGCCGTCAATGTCAGGCCGGTCACCGGCACGAAGTTCAAATCGGCTTCGACACCGCGGATGCGCGCATCGGGCCCGTTCTGGATTTGCGTGAAGCTGTTCTGGCCAAGGAAAGCGAACTGGAAGGTTTTCCAATCCTGTTGGTAAACCGCCCCGTTGAAACGCAGCTTGCCGTCGAGCCAGGTCGTTTTCCAGCCGAACTCATAATTGGTCAGGAAGTCGGAGGCGTAGGATCCGACGGAGGCACGACGGTTAATACCGCCGGGACGGAATCCGCGCGACCAGGTGCCATAAAACAGGTAATCACGGCTCGGCTTCCAGGTCAGGTTGAGCCGATGCGTGAAGCCCTGACCATCAGCCTGCTTGGGACGCACTTTGCCGGTCGCGGTATCGAAATCA
>JAYWFN010000273.1:0-17825 GCA_043778785.1 Sphingomonas sp.
AAAAGGGTGCCCCTGTTGTCGGTTCGACCGGCGCGGGTTCGGGTCTTGCCAAGAACGCCGTCGTTACCGTCACCGTCCTCGAAGTCCGCGATGGCGGCCTCGAAGTGCAGGCGGGCGAAGACGGCGCAACCGGTTTCGTCAAGCGTGCCGACCTCGGCCGCGACCGCGATGAACAGCGCCCCGAGCGTTATCAGGTCGGTCAGAAGTTCGACGCAATGGTCATCGGGTTCGACCGGTCGAAGAAGCCGAACTTCTCGGTCAAAGCGATGCAGGTTGCCGAAGAAAAGCAAGCCGTCCAGCAATATGGTTCGTCCGATTCGGGCGCGTCGCTGGGCGATATTCTCGGCGAAGCGTTGAAAGCACGCGACGAAAAGAAGTAAGACTTTACTAATTCTTCTGAACGAAGAGTTGGACTATGCAGACGCGAGTTGAGTGTGCGTATCACCAATGTTAGCATCGGGGCGGCTTATGGTCGCCCCGACCGCACAAGCCGGAGAGCACCATGATTCGTTCCGAACTGATCGACAAGCTGGTTGCCAAAAATTCAGGACTGGCGGCGCGCGACATCGAAGCCATTGTCGATTGTTTTTTTGAAGAGGTCGTTGCGCAACTGGCGCATGGCGGCCGGGTTGAACTGCGCGGTTTCGGCACGTTCTCGACACGGGACCGCGATGCCCGCACGGGCCGTAATCCGCGCACCGGCGCCGCAGTTGAAATCGACGCCAAGCGCGTGCCGCACTTCAAACCCGGCAAGGAAATGCGCGCGCGCTTGAATGTGTGAGCGCTTAGGCGTTCACTCCACTGTCACCGACTTCGCGAGATTGCGCGGCTGTTCGACGTCTGTCCCCTTCACGCAAGCAACGTGATAAGACAGCAACTGCACGGGCACCGCATATACGAGCGGTGCGATCAGCGGGTGGACTTTGGGCATTTCGATGGTCGCCATGCATCCCTCGCCGGCTTCGGCGATCCCCTCGGCGTCGGAGATCAGAACGACCTTGCCACCGCGCGCCATGACTTCCTGCATGTTGCTGACCGTCTTTTCGAACAGCGGGCCGCTCGGCGCGATCACAATGACCGGCACTGCTTCGTCAATCAATGCGATTGGCCCGTGCTTCATTTCGCCTGCCGCATAGCCTTCGGCGTGGATATAGCTGATTTCCTTGAGCTTTAGCGCACCTTCCAGCGCCATCGGATAATCCGGCCCGCGCCCGAGATAAAGGACATCGCGCGCGGGTGCGATCAGGGGCGCCATCGCGGCAATGTCTTCATCATGCGCCAACGCCGCATTGAGCGCAGCGGGCGCTTCGGTCAGGTGGGCGACGACTTCGATTTCCTCGTCGCGCGTCATCTTGCCCTTCACGACCGCCAGATGCGCAGCGAAGGCCGCCAAAACCGCAAGCTGACACGTAAAGGCTTTGGTCGACGCGACGCCGATTTCAGGGCCGGCATGTGTCGGCAACAGTAAATCAGCCTCGCGCGCCATTGAACTGGTCGGCACGTTCACGACGACGGCAATCTTCTGCCCTGCTGCCTTTGCGTGACGCAGCGCCGCAAGGGTATCGGCGGTCTCACCCGATTGCGAAATGAACAGCGCGAGCCCGCCCGCCTCCAGCACCGGATTACGATAACGAAACTCGCTTGCGACATCGAGATCGACAGGCACACGCGCAAAACTTTCGAACCAGTATTTCGCGACCATTCCAGCATAGTAGCTCGTGCCGCACGCGACGATGGCAATGCGCTTTATGTCCGACAGGTCGAAATCCATCTGTGGCAGCGCCACCTGCCGTTCGACCCCGCGCAGGTAACTCCGCAAGGTTTGCGCAACGACAGTGGGTTGTTCGAAAATCTCTTTCTGCATGAAATGGCGGTAATTGCCCTTTTCGATGGCGGCAGCAGAGACACCGGACGTGGTGATCTCGCGCGTGACCGGCTGATTGTCCTTATCGAATATCGTGGCGCCATCGCGCGTGATGACCACCCAGTCGCCTTCATCGAGATAGGCAATCTGCTGTGTCAGGGGGGCGAGCGCCAGTGCATCCGAACCCAGATACGTCTCGCCTTCGCCGTAACCCACCACCAGCGGCGAACCGAGCCGTGCGCCGATCAGCATCTCGGGATGCGCGCGAAACGCAATCGCCAGCGCAAATGCCCCGCGCAATTGCGGGAGAACAGCCTTCACAGCGTCCTGTGGTGACAAACCTGCTTCGACCTGCTCGCTTACGAGATGCGCAACAACTTCGGTGTCGGTCTCGCTTTCGAACCGCCGCCCGCGCGCGATCAGGCCATCGCGAAGCGGCTTGAAATTCTCGATGATGCCATTGTGGACGAGCGCAACTTGTTCAGTGGCATGCGGATGGGCGTTGGCCGTATTCGGCGCGCCATGTGTCGCCCAGCGCGTGTGGGCGATGCCTGTCAGCCCCGGCGCGGGATCACCCGCCAAGACCTTAACGAGATTGCCGAGCTTCCCTTCCGCGCGGCGGCGGATCAGCGCGCCACCCTCAACCGTGCAAACCCCCGCCGAGTCATACCCGCGATATTCCATCCGCTTCAGCCCCTCGACGAGCCGGTCCGCGACGGGAGATTTGCCTACAATGCCGATAATGCCGCACATTTATTTGATACCCGACTAAAATTGATAGGGGACGCGGATGCCCGGCATCCCTGCAGGGAAGTCCTTGGTATTTCGTGTCACAAGAATTCGGCCACGAACCTGCGCCGAAGCAAGAATGATGGCATCAGCAGCGCGTAAGCGAGATCTTTCCCTGCGCAAGGCGGCGGCAAGTTCGGCGGTTTCCTGATCCAGTTCATCGATGGAAAAACCAGAAAGAAATAGCTGCGCTGCCTTCAGCTCATGTGGCAAGCCCTTCGACAAGACTTCGATCCAAGCCACGCGGTTGATCCAAAGCCGCTGACCTCCTTCTCTGGCGCGCGACAGTTCCAAGTAGGCCAGCCGAACCCCGGCAAGGGCATCGATGACGATATTGGCATCGAACGTGTAGCTGCTCACGTAATGGAACCGGGTTTATGCGGAACGGGTCGCCCCGCTTTCATATCAAGATAAATCTGCCGCTGCCGGTCATCCTCTTCGTCAAACAGGTCGGGAAACTCGGCCTTTACCTCTTCATAATCGTCATCCCAAGGGCGCGTCCATGATGCCCGTTCGCGTCGCTGCCATTCGACAGCATCGCCAAGGTCAGTCCGATCCTTCCAAAGGCCAAAGCCGGCCTCCAACCAATCCAAATTTTTGTTAGCGCTGGGACTGCCTCGAAAAAATGAAACAGCCTCGCGCAACAATGATGCGCGCGAGCGACCCAAAACGGCCGCCGTTTCGTCAAGCCATTTGACGTCTTCATCAGACAGGTCTGCAAGGATACGAGTCACAATATATTGATATCATATTATGATATCATGTCAAGCAGACATTTCTATTGAAGCGACGGGAGGCAAGTGTCCTCTATCTCTTTGACGGCATCAATTATTGCCTGGGAAACTTCATTGATCCATTCGCCTTGCGGCTTAATATCGTACATTCCATAACGAATTTTTCTTGTGAAATCAACATCATGTCCTTGATCATCAACAAAGGACTCAACATCAACTTCAACAATCCAAAATTGCCTGCTGAGACTCTCAATCGCCTTCTCCAAACCTTCCCCAAACAACGCCCTTGCCATTGGCAAGCACTGAAAAAGTTCATCCTGTTCTTCCTTGGTTCGGTTTAAACGATTGTAATATGCCTGCGCAGTAACCAGGCGTTTTTGTCGATGCTCAAGCTGTTGATTCCACTGGTCCAAATCTTCCTTCAACTTGTCCTCAGCGGCCTTCAATTCGTGAGCCCACATCATTATTCCCCGCACGCCAGCCAATGCTCGTCGGGCCTTATAGGTCGCAGTCAATATACGCTCAGCTTGATCGAGCTTTCTCTCTGCGACTTTTTGTCGCTTCCAGCTATCAAAAGTATCGGCTCCCTTTTTAGCGGCCCAAATGACGGCTAACGCTCCAACAAGCGTTCCCCAGCCTTGCAACATTGTTCCTGTTGCAGACCAGTCGATATTCATGCCTTACTCCCGCCTTCGCCCTTTTTCGCGCCCATCACCTCTCTAAACCGTTTCGCCCAGCCAGCTTTCTCGCGCTGTTCGGGCCGAACCAGCGCCAGTGCATCCGCGCTGACATCCGCCGTCACCACACTGCCCGCGCCGACAATCGCGCCTGCGCCGATCGTCACGGGCGCGACCAACGCGCTGTTCGAGCCGATAAACGCCCCCGCGCCAATCACTGTCTGATATTTGAAAAAGCCGTCATAATTGCAGGTGATTGTCCCCGCGCCGATGTTTGCGCCTGCGCCAACGTCCGCGTCGCCGATATAGGAAAGATGGTTTGCTTTCGCGCCCTTGCCCAGCGTCGCCTTTTTCACCTCGACGAAATTGCCGACCTTGCTCTTTTCGCCGAGCACCGTGCCGGGCCGCAGCCGCGCGTAGGGGCCGACTTCCGCGCCCTCGCATATCGTCGCGCCTTCGATATGGCTGAACGCGCGGATCACGACCTTGTCCGCTACCACGACTCCAGGGCCAAAGAACACATTGGGTTCGATCACGACGTCACGGCCAATAATCGTGTCATAAGCAAACCAGACGGTCTTCGGCGCGATCAACGTTGCACCATCGGCCATCGCCTGCGCACGGCGGCGCTGTTGCCATTTGCCTTCCATCGACGCGAGCTCGGCGCGGCTGTTGATTCCTGCCACATCAAACGGGTCGGTCTTGACCACGGCGCACATCCGGCCGTCAGCGTTGGCGATGTTGACGATGTCGACGAGGTAATATTCACCGGCCGCATTGTCGTTGGTCACGCGCGCCAGCAGCCCGAACAGGTCACGCGCCTTCACGGCCATCAGGCCTGAATTGCAAAGGCGACAGGCGCGTTCTTGAGGCGTCGCATCCTTATGTTCGACCATTTTCAAAATACGGTCAGAGTCTTCAGGTTCGTTGGCGACAATGACCCGGCCATAGCTTTGCGTATCGTCGGGTTCGAAAGCGAGCACGACGACGGCAGGCGCATCGGTCGCGTTGAGCCGGTCGATCATCATTTGCATTGTCACGGTCGGCACGAATGGCACGTCGCCATAAAGGATCAGGACATCACCATCAAAGCCCGCCAGCGCAGCCTCGGTCTGTTGAACGGCATGACCCGTCCCGTGCTGTGGCTGTTGCAGCGCGAGTTCAGCGTTCCCCGCCAGCGCGGCCTCAAGCTGTTCCTTGCCACTCCCCACCACCACAACCTTGCGTGCCGGGTCCAGCGCATCGACGCTCTCCACGAGATGCATCAGCATCGGACGACCCGCAATCGGGTGCAGCACCTTGTGCAGATCGGATTTCATGCGCGTGCCCTGCCCAGCGGCAAGGATGATGGCGGCGATATTGCTCATCCCTTGCTCCTAGCCTTGCGCCATTTGGTGAACAAGTGACCGACGAGCAACGGGAACGGCATCCGGATCAGATGCGAGCGGATGTAGAACGCAAAGCGGAGCAGCTTGAGCGTTTCGCGACCCCACCCGTCGCGCGCGGTGAGGCGGGCGAGATAGAGCCGGTCGACAAGGCCGCGCCGTTTTGGTTCGCCGAACAAAACACCCGACAACCGCAAGGCTCGTTCGGTCTCGGCCAGCAAACCGTGCGTCCGTGCCCGTTCTTCAAGGCCATCGAGCGGATACTCCGCGACCAAACAGCGAATATCCCACAGGTTCCGCATCCCTCCCGACAGATCACCATCGGCCAGCAAGTGCGCCGCCGCGTGGATGATCATATCTTCGGGACACAGCATCCGCAGGCCCGGCGCAATCACGACACTGTCGGCAATCATTGCCGCCGCGTCGGGCTTTGGCCGCGCGGTCAGCGGCAGGATCGTGTGGTGAATGTCGATCATCGCATCGCGGTCGCGGTGGATCAGCGGCGGAAGTTCGTGCATCCACGTCCGGTAATAATGGTCGTCATAGGCATCGACCTTGAGCCACTCCCACCCCGCTTCGAGGATGACGGCCTCAACCTCGCCGAGGCGTTCACGCGGCACCAATATATCAAGATCGCCAACCAGCCGCCCCTGCCCTGCTGCCAGACCCGCAGCGAGGAACGCGCTGCCCTTAAGCAGCACGACTGGCACCTCGCGCGGTGCCAACGCTCGCCGCATCATTTCGATTTCCCACAAGGCCCGGACCCGCCCGGCTTCGGCATTCAAGCGGGCATTGTTCAGCACGGCCTTCGCGCTCTCGGGAATAGCAAGGCCGTCAACGCGGTGCGCCAGCGTCGGCAACAGGCGCTCGGCATGCGCGATGCACAGCAATGCCGTCCAATCGGCATGACCTAAACGAAGGACCGATGACGGATCGGCAAGCGCATACGCCAGAATCATAGCGACGCCACCAATTCAAGCGCGCTTGTCGTGTCCGGATAATCGATGGCCTTGGCCGGCACGGTCGTGACCAGCCGCGTCAGCGCGTTGAACCCGCGCTCGCCCATCGCCGTGAAGTTGGTCGATGCCTGCGTCAGCCGGACGAACGCTTCGCCCGGTGCAACATCGCGAACCGCCGCGTCGAAGCCGAAGCGCGGAAAGACAATAAGGCGCGGCATTGCCGTCTGGTCCATGGCCGCGATGGCGTCAGGATCGGGTTTCAAATGGCGAATGTCACCCTTGGGCGTCCCGACGAGACGCGGGCCGAAACGATTGTCGGGCAAGACCGATTCAAGCACGGCGATGCTCGCATTCTTAAGGCTGATCGGTCGCGGAAAGGCATGTATCGCCCCCGTTTCGGGTTCGATCAGGACAAACTCGTCCCCCATGAACCGCCAGCCGTTCGCACCGAGCAACGCAGACAAGGTCGATTTTCCCGAGCCCGACTCCCCGGTCAGGATCAATCCTCGACCGTCCTTTTCCACACTCGCGGCATGAAGCAGCAGGAACCGCCGCTCGCCCAGCGCCAGTTGCAGGTTCATCCCCATTTCAGCGGCAAGCAATCCCTGCGCAAGCGGCAAAGGCAATGCATCGGGCAGGATATGATCGCCCCGGATCGCAACCGACGGACGGATCAGGCGGCGCCACGGACGCTCGGGTTCGATACGCACCGTATAATTGGGCACGGTCGCCGATGCCGGATAATCCGAGTACAAAGATTGCAGTGCGGCAATCGGTGCCGCCCACGCCGATCCCACGCGAAACGAAATCGGGCCGACCCGAACATCGAAACGATGCTTCATACTCGCGCAACAAGGCCAGTGGTGATGAGTTCATCGAGGCGTGCGGTAAGCAACGCGCGCGTTTCAGCATCTTCGGGAAGTCCGAGCCGTTGTATCAAGGTCATGATCGTGCATTTACTGGTGGTAAGTACTGCCAGAATCTCGGGCATGGGCTCGGAGACAATATGGGTCTGCCCGCTTGCGCGGTGATAGATCGCGGTCAGGGTGTCTAGAGGAACGATCCGCAACCCTTCCGGCGGATCGGCGTGATAGGTCAAAACTGGCCTCAGCGCCCCGGCATCTGCAGCGAGGCATAGCAGGTAAAGCCGCTCTGACCGTGCTGCAGGCGGCGGACATAATTCATATAGGCTTGGCTAGTCTGGGGATCATACCCCGGCAGCGACCCGCCGGAAAGCGCGCTCTTGACGTCGGCACCTTTCAGCGGCGTCGATGGTGCGGCGAAGGCACCGGCTGTGCCCGGCGGGACCAGCGCCCCGTCCGCAGCAATCATATTACCGGCGCGGGCCGGATCGGGCACGGGTATTTGACAGTTGATAACCGACGCCATCGTCGTTGCCAGCGCAGGGCGCACTGTCATCACCGCTGATGCACCGAGCGCGCCCAATTGCAACACGCGCCGCCGGTTTGCGATACCCTTTTCGTCGTCCATTTGGCCTGCCTTGTTCGTCCTAAACAGGTCTATAAGCAAAAAAATTGCGACTGGCGATTGCCGATGGTTAATCGCCTTATGCGCGTCGTAAATCCTTCGTAAAGGAAGCAGATGTTCAATCAAAATCCACTGCGGACGATCGTCGCCTCCTTTCTCGTGGTAACGTTGGCGCTGATCGTATTTCAATCGGACGCTGGCGGATGGGCAGTTGCCGCTGTCGTTATCGCGGGAATTGGCACCTTTGCCGTTTTTTCGCTATTTGCAGATCCTGAGCCGCTGCAGGCGACCGCAGAGCCAGTGCCTGCTGACGTGATCGAAGCCGCCGTGATCCATGCGATTGCGGAACCCGTTCTGCTCCTGATCGACAATCGTGTGCGGGCTGCCAACGCAGCGGCAGTATCCCTGCTAGGCACGCACATTATTGGCGAAGATGTGCGGCTTGCGATCCGCCATCCCGCGGCCTCGGCGCGACTCGCCAGCGATGCTTCGGACGGCAGCATCGAATTGCTCGGCATCGGCGGACGCGAGCAGCAAATGGAACTGAACGTCGCGACCATTGCACCGGGCAAGCGCATCGTTCACCTGATCGACCGCGCGGCGCGCCACGCGGTCGAGCAAGCGCGCGTCGATTTTGTGGCGAACGCCAGTCACGAGTTGCGGACACCGCTTGCGGCCATCCTTGGTTTTGTCGAAACACTGGCCGACGACAAAGCGGGCGGCGACGCGTCGGTGCGCGCGCGCTTTCTCGATGTCATGATGAAAGAAGCACGACGGATGCAGCGGCTGATCGATGATCTGATTTCGCTCAGCCGGATCGAAGCCGAAAAATATGTCATCCCCGACGAACGCGTATCGATTCCCGCGCTGGTTCGCGAAGTCGCGGCAGAGTTACGCGACCAGCAGGGCGACAAACCGACGCACGTGATTCTTGATTTCGACGCCGATGTCGCTGATGTCACCGGCGAACGCACGCAATTGTCGCAAGTTGTCCACAATTTGCTCGGCAATGCGATTAAATATGGGCGGCCCGACTCCGACATTCGCATTACCGTAAAATCAGACGGCGCTCTGGTGCGTCTGAGCGTCGCCGATCAAGGCGACGGGATTGCGCCCGAGCACATCCCCCGGCTCACGGAACGCTTCTACCGCGTCGATGCCGGGCGCAGCCGTTCAATGGGCGGCACGGGGCTTGGCCTCGCAATTGTAAAGCATATTGTCGAGCGACATCGCGCGCGACTGGAAATCAACAGCATTGTCGGCACGGGAACGATCGTTTCAGTCGTTTTTCCTGCCGCTGCCGAACCGGCTGTCACATTAACGTCACTGAACTGAAACATGAAACAATCGAATCGCTGATAGGCGGCGATGATCATGGTGCAATGCGCCGAACCGGGAGGGGAACCCCAGCATGTTTCGTTCAACTGCAGCCATCGCTGCTATCACATTATTTGGCCTGAGCGGATGCGACAGTACGGGCGGCGGTGGCGGCAACGCGGGCGTTCGCGACCAAGTCCGTGCGGTTGGTTCATCGACCGTCTATCCATTTGCCACTGCCGTTGCCGAACAGTTCGTCAACAAGAATCCGGGCATGAAATCGCCGATCATCGAATCGACTGGCACGGGCGCGGGCATGAAACTGTTTTGCGGCGGCATTGGTGCGGGACATCCCGACATTGCCAATGCATCGCGCGCAATGAAAAAGTCTGAATATGAAACCTGCATCAAGAACAAGGTCACTGACGTCGTCGAAATCCAGATCGGGCTTGATGGTATCGCTTTTGCCGAAGGAAAAGCCGGACCGAAGCTCGCCCTGACCCCGCGCGACATTTACGCCGCGCTTGCTGCAAATCCATTCGGCAAGGCTCAGACCGCAAAGACGTGGAAAGACGTCAACCCGGCTCTCCCCGCGATCACTATCAAGGTTTATGGTCCGCCGTCGACAAGCGGCACGCGTGATGCGCTCGCCGAACTGATCCTGACCAAAGGTTGTGACAGCGACGCTGCTATGAAAGCGCTGAAGGAAAAAGACAGCGACGCGCACAAGAAGACGTGCACCACGGTCCGCGAGGACGGCGCATTTGTCGACGCCGGCGAGAATGACAATCTGATCGTCCAAAAGCTGCTCGCGGATCCACAGGCGATTGGCGTATTCGGCTATTCTTTCCTCGAGGAAAATACCGAAACACTCGTCGGCAATACGATCAATGGCATCGTGCCGACTTACGCAACCATCTCTGATTTCACTTATCCCGGTGCGCGGCCGCTGTTCATCTATGTCAAGAGTGCACATCTGAAAGCGATCAAGGGATTGAAGGAATATGTCGCCGAATTTGCATCCGCCTGGGGTCCTGATGGCTATCTCAAAAAACGTGGCATGGTGATCGCGCCCGCCGACGTCCGTGCCGCCGCAGAGCTTCAGGTCAAAGAGATGAAGCCGCTGGACCCGGCGACACTGAAGTAAGCCGGAACGGAACGTTCGGCGTGTCGCTGACAACCTCGATCCTGCTGATCCTTGGACTGGGCGTAATTGCCTGGTTCATGGGGCGGGCAAAGGCGACACATTTTGCGACGACGGGAGGCGCGGCATCGGCGCGTCCCCATTCACTGCCCGGCTATCATGGCTGGTTCGTCGCGGTGGCGGCGATCCTGCCGGCTTTGCTCTTTGCCGCAATCTGGGCCGGCGTCACACCGTCGCTCGTCACGCAACGCGTGGCGAGCAGCGAAACCGCGCAGAGCTTGCCGAGCGAACCAATGGAGCGGGCCGCCATCCTTGGCGAAGCGCGCGGTCTCGCTACCGGTCAACTCCAGACTGCATTCAATCCGCAAGCCGAAACGCTCGCGCCGGTCTTCCGCGATGCCCAGCGCAGCTTTTCGCTTATCGGCCTCGCACTCGCCTTATCGCTGACGCTCGCGTGCGGGTCCTTCGCTTATACCCGCCTGCAACCCGATTTCCGCGCGCGAACCCGCGTTGAACGCGTTGTCATGGTGACGCTGCTGCTGGCTTCACTGATTGCGGTGCTTACGACAGCCGGGATCGTCGCGTCGCTCGTCTTCGAAAGTTACCGCTTCTTTTCACTCGTCAACCCGGTCGACTTCCTGTTCAACACGCGATGGAGCCTTCAGGCAGCAGCCGGTGGCGACGTCAAAGCGCTCGGCGCGGTCCCGCTATTCTGGGGCACGATTTTCATCGGCGCGATCATCGCGATGATCGTGGCCATCCCCATTGGCCTGATGAGCGCGATCTACCTCACGCAATACGCCCGTCCGACGACGCGCAAATGGATGAAGCCGCTGCTCGAAATTCTCGCCGGTGTGCCGACCGTTGTTTATGGTTATTTCGCCGCGCTGACGGTCGCCCCCGCCGTCCGACAATTCGCCACTTCGCTGGGCATCCCCGGTGCCAGCTCCGAAAGTGCGCTTGCGGCAGGGCTGGTCATGGGAATCATGATTATCCCGTTTGTCTCGTCGATGGCGGACGATTCCATTGCCGCTGTCCCACAGGCAATGCGCGATGGCAGTTTGGCGATGGGCGCGACAACGTCTGAAACAATCCGCAAGGTCATCGTCCCTGCCGCGCTGCCCGGCATCGTCGGCGGCGTCCTTCTCGCGGTCAGCCGTGCGATCGGCGAAACGATGATTGTCGTAATGGCAGCGGGCCTTGCCGCAAACCTGACCGCCAATCCATTCGCCAGCGTCACCACGGTGACGACGCAGATTGTCCAGCTGCTCACCGGCGACAGCGAATTCGACAGTGCAAAAACTCTGGCCGCATTCGCGCTCGGTCTCGTGCTGTTCATCGTCACGTTGCTCCTCAACATCGTCGCCCTGCGCGTCGTGAAAAAATATCGCGAGGCTTATGACTGAGGTTCCCACCCGCATCCCCACCGACTGGAAATCAGCCGCGATGCAGGGACGGATCGCGCGGCGATACCGTGGTGAGCGCGTCTTCCGTCTGTTCGGTCTTGGTGCGATCCTGCTTTCGGCCGGATTTCTGGCTTTCCTGCTGGTCACGATGCTGTCGAACGGCGCGCGGGGATTTACCCGCACCGAAATTGCAATCCCCTTCGATCTGGAGAAACTCGGCATCGATGCACAGGCCGCACGCGCCGGGATTGGCCTTGTCGATGTTCCCGCTATCGCCGCCGATGCTGCTTTTGGCAGAGGGGCAGGCATTGCCGTATCCGACAACGGCTGGCTCACCCTGCGCGATGCGATTGCGCGCGATCCATCAGTCCTGACGCGCCCGACAATGATCAAGATACCGTCATCGTCCGCCATCGCTTTTGCCGAACGCGGCGAAGGATCAGCCCAAACACAGGCACTTTTCAAAACACTAAACGACAAAGGCGTCATGAGCACCGGCTTCAACAGCCAGTTCCTGACCGGCAGCGACGCAACCGATCCAACGCAGGCCGGCATCTGGGGCGCATTCAAGGGGTCGCTGCTGACGATGGCCGTCACGTTGCTGCTGGCCTTCCCCATCGGCGTCCTGTCGGCGCTGTATCTTGAGGAATACGCGCCACGAAACCGTTGGACCGACCTCATCGAAGTCTCGATCAACAACCTCGCTGCTGTCCCCTCGATCATCTTCGGGCTCCTCGGCCTCGCTGTCTTCCTCGGCATGTGGGGGATGCCGCGCTCGGCCCCATTGATCGGCGGGATGACACTCGCGCTCATGACAATGCCCGTGATTGTCATTGCAGGCCGAAACGCGATCAAGGCGGTGCCGCCGTCGATCCGTGATGCCGCACTCGGCATCGGCGCGTCACGCATCCAAGTGGTCTTCCATCACGTCCTGCCGCTGGCACTCCCCGGCATATTGACGGGCACGATCATCGGGATGGCCCGCGCACTCGGCGAGACGGCACCATTGCTCATGATCGGCATGCGCGCCTTCGTTGCAACTCCGCCCGGTGGCGTCAGCGATCCCGCAACAGTGCTCCCGGTTCAGATTTTCCTGTGGTCCGATGAAGTCAGCAAGGGCTTCATCGAAAAGACCAGTGCGGCGATCATCGTGCTGCTGGTGTTCCTCCTCGCGATGAATGCCATCGCAATCTATCTTCGCAATAAATTCGAAACCCGCTGGTGAGTGCAACGATGACGCATAAAATGACAGCCCGCGACGTCAACGTCTGGTATGGCCAGAAACAGGCGATAAACAGCGTATCGATTGATGTCGATATGGACAATGTCACCGCGTTCATTGGTCCGTCAGGCTGCGGCAAATCGACTTTTTTGCGCACGTTGAACCGGATGAACGATACAGTTGCGAGCGCACGCTTTGAGGGCAAGATCACACTCGACGGCGACGATATTTATGCCCCGTCAATGGACGTGGTCCAGCTCCGTGCCCGCGTCGGCATGGTGTTTCAGAAACCGAACCCCTTCCCGAAATCGATCTACGAAAACGTTGCCTATGGCCCACGCATCCACGGGCTTGCCTCGGCCAAGGCTGACATGGACCGCATCGTCGAGGAATCGCTCAAACGCGCCGGGCTTTGGGAGGAAGTGAAAGACCGCCTCACCGAAAGCGGAACGGCGCTCTCGGGCGGACAGCAACAGCGCCTGTGCATCGCCCGCGCCATTGCCGTCGATCCCGAAGTCATCCTGATGGACGAACCCTGTTCGGCGCTCGACCCCATCGCGACGGCGAAGATCGAGGAACTGATCCACGCCCTGCGCGGTCGTTATGCGATCGTGATCGTGACACATAATATGCAGCAGGCAGCGCGTGTTTCTCAGCGCACTGCGTTTTTCCACCTCGGCACGCTTGTCGAATATGGCGTGACATCCGACATCTTCACCAATCCGAAGCAGGAACGGACGAAAGACTATATCACCGGCCGCTACGGTTAAGGACACGATACCATGCAAGAACACACAGTCAAGGCCTTCGACGACGAAATCGGCGAGCTGCGCGGCCACATCGCCGATATGGGCGGTCGCGCCGAAATGGCGATTACGCAAGCCATGCAAGCGCTGGTCAAACGCGACCTCGAACTCGCGCGCAAAGTAATCGCCGAAGACAAAGCGATCGACCGGCTTGAAACCGAAGTCGAAAAACTTGCCGTCCGTATCATCGCGCTCCGCGCACCAATGGCCGACGACCTTCGCGAAGTCATTGCCGCGCTAAAAATTGCTGCCGTTCTCGAACGCATCGGTGATTATGCCAAGAACATCGCCAAGCGCACCGGAGCGCTTGAAAGCCGCCGCAAAATCGAACCGATTTCGCTGCTGCCCAGCATGGCAAAAGTCGCCACCGAGATGGTCCGCGACGTTCTTGATGCTTTTGCCGCACGTGACATCGCCGCCGCAATCGAAGTCAACGAGCGTGACCGTATTGTTGACGATTTCTACAATTCGATTTTCCGGACGCTCGTCACCTATATGTACGAAAATCCCCAAAGCATCGGCGATGCTGCGCATCTTTTATTCGTCGCAAAAAACCTTGAACGCGTTGGCGATCATGCAACCAACGTTGCCGAAATGGTCTACTTCGCTGCGACTGGCGACTACATGGCCGAGCGCGAGCGCGGCGATCCCTTTGCCGATATTGAACAAGGATAACCTCATGCCCCGCGCAAAAATGTTGCTGGTTGAAGATGACGCGGCGCTTGCCGAGCTGCTTGTCTATCATTTCAAACGCGAGGATTTCGACGTCGCGCAAACGCCCGACGGCGAGGAAGCGCTTTTGATAGCGCAGGAAACGCCGCCCGACATTGTCCTGCTCGACTGGATGCTCGAAAGCCTTTCGGGAATCGAAGTCTGCCGCCGCCTGCGCCGTATGCCCGAAACCGCCAATGTCCCGATCATCATGCTGACCGCGCGCGGCGAAGAGGAAGACCGGGTGCGCGGGCTTGAGACCGGCGCGGATGATTATGTCACGAAGCCCTTCTCTCCGCGCGAACTTGTCGCACGCGTTGGCGCGGTGCTCCGCCGTGTTCGCCCTGCATTGGCTGGCGAAGCGATGGTCTATGCCGATATCGAAATGGACACCGTCGGCCACAAGGTTCGGCGTGGCGGCGAAATGATCCCGCTCGGACCGACCGAATTCCGCTTGCTCAAACATTTTCTCGAGCATCCCGCGCATGTTTTTTCGCGTGAGCGCCTGCTCGACAGCGTCTGGGGTCATGACAGCGACATCGAGCCGCGCACGGTTGATGTCCACATCCGGCGGCTTCGCAAAGCAATCAACGAAGGCGGCAAACCCGACATCATCCGCACCGTGCGCTCGGCAGGCTATGCGCTTGACGCCGACGGTCGACTGTAAGCGACAGACCGTTCACCGGACGCCGTAACCCGAGAACCCGTTTCGTTAGCGCAGCGTTTTCCTTTCACCTGCGCTTTCCTGCGCGGTTGATCAAGGAGTTGCGCCATGAAATTATTGGCTTTTACCGCCGCCCTTATGCTTAGTGGCGCGGCTGTCGCCCAGACGACCCCACCCGAGCCACCAGCACCGCCCGCCATGCCGATGCCCGAAACGCCACCCTCTGG
The DNA here is from genome assembly GCA_043778785.1 of Sphingomonas sp. GTDB lineage: Bacteria > Pseudomonadota > Alphaproteobacteria > Sphingomonadales > Sphingomonadaceae > Sphingomonas_O. Next base: position 15,394 of record JAYWFN010000273.1, read on the forward strand.
TGAGATGCCAGCGGCACCAGCGACACCGGACGCGACAATGCCAGCGCCAATGCCGGCCGCGCCGCCGACAGCAGCACCCGAAACGCCGCCGGCACCAACAATGGCACCATTGGCCGCAGCGCCGCCGCCCCCGCCACAGGCTGAATATCCACGCTGTTCGCGAACCGTCGTCGATCAGTGCATTCAGAGTTCAGCAGGCGAGCGCGATACCAAGCGCAAGCGCCGCCGCGGTTAATCCTCGACGATTGACGTAAACGGAAACCTTGGGCATCGGCGGCTGACCATATCACCGCTTGCCCAAGGATTCCCCCATGACCATCAGCTTTGAAAACCGCGTTGCCATTGTCACCGGCGCTGGTGGTGGCTTGGGCCGCGCCTATGCGCTCGAACTGGCCAAGCGCGGCGCAAAAGTTGTCGTCAACGATCTCGGCGCAGCGCGCGACGGCACGGGTCACTCGGATGCCGCGTTGGAGGTCGTCGAGGAAATCACAGCAGCGGGCGGCACTGCCATGTCGAACGGCGGTAGCGTCACCGACTATGGCCAGATGGTCGAAATGGTCGAAAAGGCCAAAGCCGACTGGGGGCGCGTCGATATCCTGATCAACAATGCCGGCATCTTGCGCGACAAGAGCTTTGCGAAAATGGAACCCACCGACTTCGATCTTGTCGTCAAGGTTCATCTGAGCGGGAGCGCGAACGTCACCAAAGCGTGTTGGGAAACAATGCGCGACCAAGCCTATGGCCGCATCCTGATGACTGCCAGCTCGACTGGCCTGTTCGGCAATTTCGGCCAAGCGAATTATGGCGCAGCAAAGCTCGGCCTCGCGGGGCTGACCAAGTCGCTCTATCTCGAAGGCGCGAAATATAACATCCGCGTGAATACGATTGCGCCCGTTGCGGGGACGCGGATGACCGAAGAGCTGTTCCCCGCTGATGCGTTCAAAGCGTTCGCGCCCGAAAACGTCGTTCCCGCTGCGCTCTATCTCGTCAGCGAAGACGCGCCATCAAACATGATCATCGGCGCGGGCGCGGGCGTGGTGCAGGCCGCCTATGTCACGTTGACGCCGGGTGTGCTGCTTCCCGCGGATGATCGCACGCCCGAAGCAGTGGCGGCACTATGGGACAAGATCATCGACCGCACCGGCGAGATCGTTCCACAATCAGGCGCAGAGCAATCGATGCTGATCGCGAAGACGATGGCGGCGGGTTGATCGATTCACAAGGGTTTTGTTAATATACTGGCTGCACTATACATGCAACAGTTTGGAGATTTTCCAGTGTATAGTGAAGTTGAACTCGAATCGGCAGTTACTGCCGGGACTTTATCACGTGAGTCTGCCGATGCATTACGCGCACATGTTTCCGATTTGCGCGAATCCCCATTGGCCGATGAGGAGCAGTTCCGCCTTGTAACCAGTTTCAACGACATTTTTGTCGCAATGGCCGGTGTCCTTGTTTTAATCGGTGTTGGCTGGATTGGCGGCAGCGTTGCTCCTTTTGTCGGCGCCGCTGCCGTTTCAGCAGCATCGTGGGGACTTGCCGAATTTTTCACACGCAAGCGACGGATGGCATTTCCCAGTATATTATTTTTTCTAACCTTCGTCATCGGTATTTACTACGCTGTGGTAAGCGCTTTCGGTCCGATGTTTCGGTTTCAGGCGGCTAGCGGGCAATCCTACGCGACCGCGCTATCGAATTATGCTTGGCATTCGGCGCTTGCCAGCTTCGTTGTGATCGGAGCGGCTTGGGCGCACTGGAAACGATTCATGGTGCCGATTGCGTTTGCGACGATTGTCGGTGCCATCGCCTACACCCTCTACGGCGTGGTCAATGCGGCTTTGTTGCCTAGAATAGCCCAACCTTCCGACTTGCGAGGTTTCGTCCACACCTACCAACTCATGATGTGGTTCGTGCTGATTATCGGGCTAGCTGTTTTTGCTTATGCGATGCACTGGGACATGCAGGATCGCGCACGTCAATCGGGCAAGGCCGACGTAGCATTTTGGCTTCACCTTGTGGCATCGCCATTGGTGGTTCACCCGGTCTTTGTATTGGTCGGCATGAACATGCTGAGCGTCTTTTCGCCAACAGGCAGCGATTTCGCCAGACTTTCGACCAGTGGCACATTCATCGCAATCACCGCTATCATCATTTACGCACTGCTCGCGGTTGTTGCTCTGGTTGTTGATCGGCGCGCAATTCTCGTATCGGCGCTGGTCTACGTCTTGGCAGCCGCAATCTATCTGGCACGACAAGCTGGCTCTTCGGAAATCGGGTTTGCCGTCGCTATCATCGTTATCGGATCAAGCTTGTTGATGCTGTCTGCCTTCTGGCAAAAGATGCGACGTTCTGTGATGGCACTGGTGCCAGAAAACCTGCGCGAACGCATGCCGTTGATGTCTTAACCCGCCACCAATTTCATCAAGCGCCGC
>JAYWFN010000274.1:0-3068 GCA_043778785.1 Sphingomonas sp.
CTTGGCATGACGGCAGTGACAGTGCCATGCGCGATGCCGGTCGGCACTGATTTGATGCCGGCTATCTTGAGCCGCGCCATCACATCATCGGGCGTCAGCCGCGTCGCCATATCGATGTCGCTGACGGGCGCGCCAAGCAGGGTATCGCGGACAACACCGCCGATCAGCCGCGTCATCTCGCCGCCGCCCAGTGCCGTGACGAGTGGATCAAGATGCGGCAGCCTCACCAATTCAGCCGTGCTGACAGATTGGCGAGCATTGCCGCCGTTGCGCCCCAGATGCGTCGTTCGCCCCACATGATTTCGAAATAGCGGCGCTCGATCCCTTCGACCATGATGCGTTGTTCGATACGGTTGGCCGGATCGAGCAGGAACGCGAGCGGCACTTCGAACACGGCAGCAACCTCCCGGTCGTGGGGAACGAGGGGAAGATCGGGTGGGATCACACTGATAACCGGCGTGATCTCAAATCCGGTAATCGTGCGATAGACGGGCAAAGCCTCGATGATATGAACTTGCGCGCGCGGCAACGCGACTTCCTCTTCGGCCTCACGCAGCGCGGCTTCGATGGCATTGGCATCCTCGGGGTCGATCCGACCACCGGGGAAAGCGACTTGTCCCGGGTGGCGGCGCATCGTTTCGGGGCGCTGCGTCAGGATCAGGCCAGGTTCGGCGCGGTCGGTGATCGCGATCAGGACGGCGGCGGCCACGCCTGTGTCGCTGGGTACATCGCGCATGTCACTGCGATAGGGGACAGTATCGTCCGCCGTCGCCGCCAATGATGCCCGCACCCGTGCTGCCAGCATCATGCAGTGGTCATCGCAAAGAAAGTGCCGTCGCTCCACAGGCCGTTCGGATCATTGCCCTCATCAAGCGCGAGATTGGCAAGCTCGTAATAGACCGGGCGCGCCACTTTTGCCTCCATCCCGCCGCGGACGTGGAGATAGGGAGCGTCGTCAAAGCGCAGCGCGTGGTCCGCCCCCGCCATGATCAGGTCGCCGGTGTTAAGGCGGAACGTCAGCGTGCGGGCAGGGCCGGCGCTTTCGCTTTTGACTTCGACCGCGATGAAGGGCGCGTCCTCGACCAGAATGTCGAGCTTTTCGCCCGGTGTAACAAGGACGTAACTGCCATCGGGTTCGCGGCGGAGGATCGTCGAGAACAGCCGGACCATCGCCTCGCGCCCGATCGGCGAGCCTTGGTGATACCAGGTGCCGTCGCGCGCGATGCGCATCTCGCTGTCGCCGCAATGCGTGGGGTGCCACTGATCGACGGGGGGCAGGCGCTGTTCGGCCAGCGCTTTGGCCACCTCGGCAAGGGACATAGTGGACAGATCGGGGGCAGGGGGCATGGGCACAATGCTGCCTTATGCCTTTGGCTCCGCCAGCGCAAAGGCCCGTGGGCCAAGCATACCCCTCTTGGGCAGGCCATCGCCATTGCGCGCCAGCAGCCGGCGGCGCTCGACGGGTCCGGGAACGTCCCACCCGCCGGTGGTATCTGCAGTAAAGCCGAAAAAGCGGCCATAATATTCGGGGTCGCCGATCATGACCATCGGGCCGCCGGGCGCTGCCTCGATCAGCGCCGTCATCAGCATGCGACCGATCCCGCCGCGCTGGACTTGCGGATCAACCGCAACGGGGCCGACGAGCGTGAGCGGCGCGTCGCCGATCCTGACCGGCCAGCTTTGCAGCGTGCCGACGAGGTGCGCGCGATCGAATGCCGCAAAGCTGAGCGCCGGGATCGCGGCCATCCCTGCGCGAATCCGGTAGGCCGTGCGCATATGGCGGTCGGCGCCAAACGCCGCATCGAGCAGCGCTTCGATGGCGTTCGGGTCGGCGTGCGACAGGGGAGTGATCGTCACAGTCATGGGGGCCGCGCCAATAGCGCGCTTTTCAATCATTGGAACCCGGTAAGTTTTCCTCTAGGCGCGCGGCGATGACCAATATTCTCCAGCTTGAAGTCCATGACCTTATCGTGCCCGTGCTGACGGGTATCTATTCCGAAGAAACGCATTTGCCGCAGCCGCTGCGCATTTCGATCACGGTCGATCTCGATGTGCAGGATCATTTTTCGCCCGATACACCGCTGGGTGCGTCCAAAAACTACATGGATTTGAAACATGCTGCGATGCGCTTGCCCGAAGGCGTGCACTTCGTCCTGATCGAGGCTGTTGCCGATCATATCATCGAAACGCTGATGACCGGTGATCCGCGCGTGGCGCGTGTCGAGGTGCGGATCGTCAAGCTGGCGATTTCCGAAGCGGGAGAGGGCATCGGCATCCGACGTGTGCGGGTTCGCACATGAAACTGGCGCTGGTCACGGGCGGGCACCGGCGGCTGGGCGCAGCGATTTCGGCGCGGTTGGCGGCGGACGGCTGGACGCTGGCACTGCACGGCGCGCGCGATGCGACGCCCGATGCGGATTTGGCGGCCGTGCTCGGCGACTGGCATGGCTTTGTCGCCGACTTGGGCGACGGCAATGCCGTTGCGGGGCTGATCCCGGCGGTTATCGCCCATTTCGGGGCAGTGCCGTCGTTGCTGGTCAACAATGCATCGCGGTTTGAATGGGATGACACGGCAACGGTCACGGCAACAGCACTTGACGCGCACCATGCAATCAACACGCGCGCGCCGGTCGTACTCGCGCTGGCACTGGCCCAAGCCGGCGGCGCGGGAAATGTGGTCAACATCCTCGACCAGCGTGTCCGCAACCCTGTGGCAGACCAGTTGAGCTATACGTTATCCAAAGCGGCGCTGGCGGGCATGACGCGGACACTGGCGGTCAGCCTTGCGCCGAAACTGCGGGTCAATGCGGTTGCCCCGGGGCTGACGCTACCGACAGCGGACTATGACGCGGCACAGATGGCGCGCATTGCCGCTGCAATGCCGCTCGGCGTGCTGCCGCGACCACAGGATATTGCCGATGCCGTGGCGTTTCTGGCCGCGGCACCGGCGATCACCGGACAAACATTGTTCATCGATGGTGGTGCCAGCCTGAAGAGTTTTGACCGCGATTTCGTTTATATGTGATTGAACCGCAGTCCTGAGCCTGTCGAAGGGCGGTTGACGCGAA
>JAYWFN010000275.1:0-7339 GCA_043778785.1 Sphingomonas sp.
GGCGTGACCAAATTGGCCCCGGGCGGCAGCGGCAGCTCGAATTTCGGTTCGAGATGTTCCTCATCGCTTTCGCGGCGGAAGGCGACGCTCACCGTATCAATCCCGACGGGCGAGAGTTTTGGGCAGCAGCCAAGGTGCCCAGGTCGTTGCCCATTTCAGGCGGCGGGCGGTCTTGCCGACGACCGTGTGGACACGCTCGCCATGCGCCGCATCCCACACGGCCTGCGCTACTTTTTCGACCGGCGTGAACTCGAGGCCAGCATTGCGCACGGTTTCACGGATCGCTTCGTTCGACCCGGCGCTGACGGCATCAAGCAATGGTGTATCGATGAAGCTCGGCATGATCGTGCGCGCTTTCACGCCGTCGGCGGCCCATTCGCGATCAAGCGATTCAGTCATCGCGCGGACGCCGAATTTGGTGGCGCAATAGACTGACATCCCGGGGCCAGCATAAAGTCCCGCTGCCGAGGACGTGCTGACCAGCGCCGAACCGGGGGTTTTCCTGAGATAGGGAAAGCCGACCTGCGCGCCCCAGAAAACGCCTTTCAGATTGATGTCGAGGACGCGTTCGATTTCGCTTTCGGTCATGATCGCGAGCGGCCCGCCGCTGCCGATCCCGGCATTGTTGAACAGGACGTCGAGGCGGCCGCCGCTGTTGACGGCGAAGTCAGCCAGGGCGCTTTCCCACGCCGCCCGGTCGCGGACATCCATGATGTGTTGCGATGAAGCGCCGTCGGGGAGCAAAGCAGCGGTTTCGGCAAGCCCGCCCCCGTTCACGTCGGCTAAGCCGACAAACCAGCCCTTGTTGGCGAAGAACACAGCCGTTGCTTGCCCGATACCCGATCCGCCACCGGTGATGAAAATTGCTTTCACGCATGTGTTCCTTTGACCCGAAGTCCTTCCGCCGTCACAACGGCAAATGTGAGCGAAGGCAAGACAAATCATGGCCCCGCCGTTGCGCTCGACGCCGTGACCAAGCGTTATGCCGGCGGCGGGGGCATCGCCGACGTTACGCTTTTCGTGGACGGCGGCGCATTTGTGGCGCTGGTCGGCGCATCGGGATCGGGCAAATCGACGCTGCTGAAATCGATCAACCGGCTGGTTGTGCCGGACAGCGGGCGCATTCTTGTTGATGCGACAGATGTTTCGGATAGCGAGTCGCACAGCCTGCGGCGGCGGATCGGCTATGTCATCCAGGGTGTCGGCCTGTTTCCGCATGTAAGCGTTGCCGCCAACATCGCGATGCCGTTGCGGATTGCGGCCCTTCGACAGGCTCAGGGTGATCGGGAACAACGTGTCGCCGAATTACTTGATCTTGTCGACCTGCCGCAGGATTTCGCGGATCGCTTGCCCGAGACCTTGTCGGGCGGACAACGGCAGCGCGTGGGGTTTGCCCGTGCGCTGGCACGCGCACCCGGCCTGATGCTGATGGATGAACCGTTTGGCGCGCTCGATCCGGTCACGCGTGATGCGCTGGGGCGGAGTTACCGCGCGCTGCATGACCGGCTGGGGCTGACCAGCATCATGGTGACGCATGATATGGCCGAAGCGTTGCTGCTGGCCGACCGCGTGGTTGTGATCGATGCGGGCCGGATCGTTGCCGATGAGACGCCAGTGGCGCTTCTGGGTGGCGCGGGTGGCGCGGCGGCGCAGGTGCTGGTGGCGATTCCGAGGGATCAGGCAGCGCGGCTTGCGGGGTTGCGGACGTGAGCTGGGCAGACGCATTCGACCGCGTGCCGCCGTTGCTGGCATCGCATATCGTGCTGGCAGCTGCGGCGATGCTGCTCGGCGCCGTGATCGCGTTGCCGCTTGGCGTGTTTGCCGCGCGTCACCCCCGGTTCGGGCGCGTGGCACTGGGCTTTGCGAGCATCATCCAAACAATCCCGTCGCTGGCGTTGCTCGCGCTGTTTTATCCGCTTTTACTGGCGCTATCAGTGCAGGCACTGGGTTTTCTGCCCTCGCTGCTGGCGCTCGCGCTCTATGCTTTGCTGCCGATTTTGCGGAACACGGTGATCGGCCTGAACGGGATCGACCCGGCGGTTATCGAAGCTGCTGACGGCATCGGGATGACGCGCTGGCAAAAGCTGTACATCGTCGAAGCACCGCTCGCGCTGACGGCGGTGATGGGCGGCGTGCGGACGGCAGCGGTATGGACGATCGGCGCGGCGACTTTATCGACAACAGTCGGTCAGCCGAGCCTGGGCGATATTATTTTTTCGGGGCTTCAGACGCAGAATTGGGTGCTGGTGCTGACGGGATGTTTCGCGGCAGCAGGCCTTGCGCTCGTCGTCGATGGCATGCTTGCGGTCGCGACGAACGGCATTACGACGCGGCGGCGCTGGTTGTGGGCGATCCCGCTTGCAGCGGCAATCATTGTCCCCGCCGCGATTGTTGCCAGTCGGTCAAAAGCGACGACGACAGTGACGATCGGAGCAAAGAACTTTGCTGAACAATTTATCCTCGCCCGCGTGATCGGGCAACGGCTCGAAGCCGCAGGATATACGGTGCGTTACAAGGAAAACCTTGGGTCCGCCGTGGTGTTTTCGGCGCTGGGGGCCGATGATATCGACGTCTATATCGATTATGCGGGAACGCTGTGGGCCAACGAAATGAAGCGTAGCGACGTGCCATCGCGGCCCGCGATGAATGCCGCAATCGCTGCGTGGACACAATCAACGCACCGCGTGGCGACGCTGGGGGCGCTCGGTTTTGAGAATGCCTATGCTTTGGCGATGCGCGGCGACCTGGCAAAAGCAAAGGGAGTGGCGTCGCTCGACGACCTTGCCCGCGTTGCGCCATCCTTGACGCTGGGCGGCGATCTCGAATTTCTTGACCGGCCCGAATGGGCATCGATCCGCAAGGGCTATGGTCTCAGCTTTGGCAAGACGCGGGCGTTCAGCCCGACATTCATGTATGAAGCGCTGAAATCGGGCGATGCCGATGTGATTTCGGCTTTTTCGTCCGACGGGCGGATTGCGGCGGATGGCCTGGTGGTCTTGTCCGATCCGAAGGGGGTGATCCCGGGCTATGACGCGCTGCTGCTGATCGGGCCGAAAGCATCGGGCGATGCGCGGCTGGTCGCGGCATTACGTCCATTGATCGGCGCCGTGCGCGTCGAGGATATGCGCCGCGCGAACCTGATGGTTGATGGCCAGAAATTGTCGCCCGAAGCTGCTGCAAAATGGCTCGACAGCGCTATATCGAAACGGCCATAGGGCGCCGATATGCGATATTTACTGATCCTGTTCGCGTTTTTGGCGTCGACCCTGCCCGGTGCAGCGCGGGCGCAGGTAACCGTGACATTCTATTCGCATGACATGGAAGCGCTGGGCATGCGGGCGTTCCCGCATGCATTTTTCACGGTAAAAGGGACGCTGGCGCGTGGCGGGCCGCCAATCGACACTAACTATGGTTTTACCGCGCGATCAACCGATGCCGCGCTGTTCGGATCGACGCAAGGCGACATCGAAACCAAGGATTCGCCTTATGTCATGCGGAGCCGCAGGCATTTCTCGGTGACTGTGCCCGATGCGACCTATGACCGGCTGATGGCCCTGACTGCCAATTGGCGGTCACGCGGACCCAAGGGCTATAATCTGGGCAAAGCGAATTGCGTCCATTTCGCGGGGCAAGCAGCGGCGATTGTCGGGCTGAACGTCACCTTTCCGCAGACTCTGATGAAAAAGCCGAAAATATTCCTCGACATGATCTTTCGCGACAATGCGCCAATGTTTGCCGGAGGGACCAAATGACTCTGCCCGTCCTGATCACCGGCGGCGGCGGCTATATCGGCAGCCATGCCGTGTTCGCCTTTCGCGATGCGGGCTGGCCGGTGGTTGTCATCGACAATCTGGTTACGGGGTTCCGTTCGGCAGTGCCCGATGACGTGCCTTTCGTCGAAGGCAACATCGACGACGCCGCACTGGTCGCGGCAACGATTGCCGAACATGGAATCCGCGCCATCGTCCATTTCGCGGGGTCGGTGGTGGTGCCCGAGTCGGTCGTCGATCCGCTCAAATATTATCTCAACAATACGGTGCGGACACGCGCGTTGCTCGAAGCGGCAGTGACGGCGGGCATCGCGCATTTCCTGTTTTCATCGACGGCCGCGACCTATGGCATTCCCAAAGTCATTCCGGTGCGCGAGGACAGTCCGACGGTGCCGATCAATCCTTACGGCATGTCGAAGCTGATGACCGAAGCGATGCTGCGCGATACGGCGGCCGCTCATCCGATGAACTATGCAGCCCTACGTTATTTCAATGTCGCCGGGGCCGATCCCGCGGGTCGCGCCGGGCAATCGACAGCGGGCGCGACACACCTGATCAAAATTGCCGCCGAAGCCGCCACCGGCAAGCGCAGCCATGTCAGCGTGTTCGGCACCGATTATGACACGCCCGACGGCACGGGGGTGCGCGATTATATCCACGTCAGCGATCTCGCCGATGCGCATGTTGCCGCGCTTGAAAAGCTGATCGCGTCGCCGACCGAGAGCCACATCATGAACGCAGGCTATGGCCGCGGGTTCAGCGTCAACGAAGTCCTCGATGCAGTCGACCGGGTGACGAACCTGAAACTCGACCGCCGCATGGAGCCACGCCGCGCTGGCGACCCCGATGCGCTGGTGGCAGACAACGCACACATATTGGCAACGCTCGACTGGCGACCCAAGCGCGCGGATCTGGACGGGATTGTGAAGGATGCGCTGGCGTGGGAACGACGGTTGGACGCTCAGGCTGCCAAGTAGCGCGGCACGGCGATGTGATCGGCCCGCTTGCGCGCCTCGGCAATTTCCCATGCCGTCTGCATACGAAGCAACGTATCCATGCGAATGCCGAACGCCTTTTCAATGCGGAGCGCCATGTCGGACGACAACCCACCATTGCCATTGACCAGCACCGATAGCGTCTGACGCGTCACCCCAAGCACGCGCGCACCTGACGAGACGTTGAGGTTATGCCCTTCGACAATTTCCCGAACAAATTCGCCGATATGGCTGGGGCTGTGCATTGTGATTTCGGTCGTACTCATCAATGATGATCCTCCAGATCAAGAATCGAAATTTCCTGCGCGGCGTCGTCTACGGCAAAGGTCATCCGGTAATTGGCCGTGACGTGAAAGCTCCATCGGTTATCGCTCAACCGGTGCGCTTTCCAAAATGCAAGGTCGCGAAATTCGTCGCTGTGCGCCATGCCGATCAAAAATGTGAGTTGAACCTGCAGTTTCCCGACAACCCGTTGATCGAGTTTCGACGAATCACCCTTTTCAACAAAGCGCGCCAATCCCTTGTGACGAATTGCTACGATCTTCACACTCAAAACATAACGGTCGTTTGTATGGCGTCAATAGGCGGGTGACACTGTCGAGGCTATAACCAAACATCCACCGCATGCAGCGCAACGCCGACCAGTCCACCGACAACTGTTCCGTTCACGCGGATAAATTGCAGGTCGCGCCCGACGGCATTTTCCACGCGGCCGGTTATCGTCTCCGCATCCCAGCCGCGCACCGTGTCTGACACCAGTCTGACGATGCCGTCGCCATAACCAGCCGTAACGCCGACGGCTGTGCGTCGGGCGAAGCGGTTGATGGTAATGCGGATTTTTTCGTCGGACTGAAGCGTTTCGCCGAGTTGGCGCAGGGCTTCGCCGAACTTGCCTGCAAGGGCGGCATCGGGATCGCGCGCCGAACGGAGGAGCGCTGCACGGGCACTTTCCCACAAGCCATCAAGCCATTTGCGCATGGCCGGATTTTCGAGAATTTCATCGCGCAGGTTGGCCACGCGCTTTTGCATCTTTTCGTCATGCTGAAGATCATGCGCAAGCGTGGCCAGCCCTTCTTCAGCTTTCGCACGCAACGGATGGTCTGGCTCGGCCGCCATATCGTCGAGCATTTTCTGCAGCCCGTCGATGATTGCATTGGCGAGCCGTTCGTCGAGGCCGGTCCAGCGCAGGATGCCGCCCGCTTGTTTATGCACCATGTCGCGAATCAGCTGGTCGTTATGCGCCAAGGTTTTGCCCGCCCAGCGGATGATGCCGTCGAGCAGCGGCAAATGGCGCTGCTCGGCGATCGCGGCACTCAAAGCCTGTCCGAGCAGTGGCGCAAGATTGAGCTCGGCGATCCGCACGGCCATTGCCGATTTGACCATGCCGCCGAGGCGCTCCTGATCGAACGATTCCAGCAGGTTGGCGATGAGGCGCGAGGCACCGGCCTTGAACCGGCCGCCCTCATCGGGTGCTTTGGTCAGGAAGCGCCCTGCTGCGCTGGCCACATCGACACGCCGCATCCGCCGCGCGACAACGGCGGGCGTCAGGAAATTGTCACGCAGGAACAGCGCAAGCGTATCGCCGATCCGGTCCTTGTTGCGCGGGATAATCGCGGTGTGAGGAATGGGGATGCCAAGCGGGTGGCGGAACAGCGCTGTCACCGCAAACCAGTCGGCCAGCCCGCCGACCATTGCCGCTTCGGCAAAGGCGCGGATGAAGCCGATGACAGGGTGAACGGGTTCATAAAATCGTGCTGTCAAGTAAACAGCGGCCATCAGCACAAGCAGGCCGGTTGCGGCCGCGCGCATCCGCGTGGCGCCCCCCTGAAGCGGATTCAGTCGGGTGCGCAGGCTCACTCGGCGGGTTGCGCGCTCGGTGCGCCTTCACCGCCGTTGGTCAGCTTGCGCGAAAGCCATGGCCCCACGCGCTGCTCGATACCGACCGCAAGACTGAAGGTTGCGGGCACGATCAGCAACGTAAGCACGGTCGACACTATCAGCCCGCCGATCACGGTCACGCCCATCGGCGCGCGGAAGCTGCCATCCCCCGAAAGCGACAGCGCGACCGGGACCATGCCCGCGACCATCGCAACCGTGGTCATGACAATCGGCTGCGCGCGCTTGTGCCCGGCGTCCATAACGGCGTCATGAATCGGCACGCCCTTGTTCATTTCCTCAAGCGCGAAATCGACGAGCAGAATCGAATTTTTTGCCACGATCCCGAGCAACAGTAACATCCCGATCAGCACCGGCATCGAGATTGGATAGCCCGCCAAGCGTATCGCAATGGCCCCGCCCAGCGGCGCGAGCAGCAGCGACCCCATGTTGACGAACGGCGGCATGACGCGCTTGTAGAGCAGCACCAGCGTCGCGAAGACCAGCAATATGCCCGTGACGACAGCGATGAGGAAACTGACAAGCAATTCGCCCTGCCATTTCGCTTCGCCCAGTGTCAGCTTGCTAACCCCCACCGGAAGGTTCTTCATGGTGGGCAGCGCGTCGATCTTGGACATGGCGTCACCGCTGTCGAGGCCCGGGGCAAGATCGGCCCCGACCGTGATACGCCGGATCTGA
>JAYWFN010000276.1:0-3067 GCA_043778785.1 Sphingomonas sp.
CCCGCGAGGAGAGAGGGGACGCTGGCGGCTTAATAAAAGTGCTCGCCAAAACCCGACAGTCCGCTCACCCCGACAAACCAGAAATCACCCACGCGAAGCGGCAAAGCCGCTTCGTCGGTCGGTTGCTGCGCACCGCCGGCCGATCGCGCCGCGAGGCCGGAATAGCGTGGCTATTCCGTGCCCGCGTCGCTCAATACCCCATCAGCCCCAGCACTTCTTTCCGGCTGCGGTGGTCGTCGAGGAAACACCCCATCAACCGCGATGTCGTCATGCCGACGCCGTGCGTGCGGACGCCGCGGCCGGTCATGCAGCCGTGTTGCGCTTCGATCACCACCGCAACCCCCTGCGGCTGAAGATTGTCCCAGATGCAGTTCGCCACTTCGGCCGTCAGCCGTTCCTGAACCTGCAAACGCCGCGAATAGCCGTTGAGTACGCGCGCCAGCTTCGAGATGCCGACCACGCGATCCTTGGGCATGTAGGCAATCGACGCCTTGCCCACGATCGGCGCCATATGATGTTCGCAATGCGACTGGAACGGAATATCCTTCAGCAGGACCAGCTCGTCATAACCGCCGACTTCCTGAAATGTCCGCGACAGATGATAGCCGGGGTCCTCAAGATACCCCTCGCAATATTCGCGCCACGCCCGGCCGACGCGCGCTGGCGTATCGCGCAGACCTTCGCGGTCGGGGTCGTCGCCCGCCCATTTCAAGATCGTGCGGACCGCGTCCTGCACGTCCTGCGGGACAGTGAGCTTCTGCTTCTCTGGAGATGGTTCGATGGAGTGATGATGATCAGCCATGACTCGCCCTACGCCGACTGCGGCCCGTTGCAACAAAAAACTGTCAAGGCGTTTGGACACTGCGTGATTGCCGTTACGGCAATGCCAATTGGTGCAGTGCGCAATAGGTAGCAGATTGAAACTTGGCGGATTTTCGCCGATTCTGCCATTGACGCTTGCGTCAAGCGGACGCACAACGCAGGCAATGGGCGCGTAAAGCGTTGTTCGCCGCAAAGTCGGCATTTCTAAGGGGAGCCAATCATGCGTAAAATTCACCTCATCGGAACATCGCTGTTCGCCGTGGCCATGGCGCATCCGGCCTATGCCCAGGTTGCGCCGCAATCCGCCGAAGCTGCCGCACCCGATGCCGACGAAATCATCGTGACCGCCGCCAAGCGCGAACAGACGCTGCAGGATGTGCCGATCTCGGTTTCGGTGACGGGACAGGATACAATTGAAAAAGCGCAAGTCCGCGATCTTATCGACCTGCAATCGGTTGTGCCGTCGCTCAAGGTGGCGCAGTTCCAGAGCGCGGGTCAGGTCAACTTCATCATCCGTGGCTTCGGCAACGGCAATGGCAATGACGGGATCGAAAGCTCGGTCGGTGTGTTCATCGACGGTGTCTATCGTTCGCGATCTGCAGCAGCACTCGACGATCTGCCCGAAATCGAGCGTGTCGAAGTTCTGCGCGGGCCGCAGTCGACTTTGTTCGGCAAGAATGTGTCCGCCGGCGCGATCAGCATCATCACCAAAAAGCCACAGTTCAACTGGGGCGGCAAAGCTGAAATCAGCCTCGGCAATTATGGTCTGATCAATCCCAAAGCGACAATCACGGGGCCGCTCGGTGAAACGCTGGCCTTCCGCTTGTCGGGCAGCGTGAATACACGCAGCGGCTACACGACAAACGTCACCAACCAGACCGATGTCAACAACCGCAACCGCTGGTCGCTGCGTGGTGACATATTGTTCGAACCGTCAGCCGACTTCTCGGTCCGCCTGATCGGCGATTACAACGTCATCAAGGAAGTGTGCTGCACCGCGAGCACAGTGTTCAACGGTCCGGCGACATTGCTGATTGGTCCGGCGTTTTTGCCGCTTAACCCGACTGGTCTGGGGCTGCCGATCAGCCAGCCCAGCGACTTCTTTAAACGTAGAGTGGTTTTCAATACCGATCCGTCCAACCGCGTGATCGGCAAAGGCCTTTCGGGACAAATCGACTGGAACCTCGGCTTTGCAAAGCTAACGTCGATCACGGCCTATCGTAATCAAGTGAATGACACCACGCTCGACGTTGATTTCAGCGGCGCAGACATTTCGAACCTCACCAGCGCCAGCAAGAGTGATTTCTTCACACAGGAACTGCGGCTCGCTTCGACATCTGACGGTCCGCTGAATTGGCTTGTTGGTGCTTTCTATGGCGATGAAAAGCTCACAACGGGGCGCGACATTCGCTATGGCCGGGACACCCGGGCGTTTATCAATGCGCAGTCGGCTGGTGGCGTCGGCCAATTGCTCCTTGCTCTCGAGGGCCTTCAAGCCGCAACTAACGCAGTGCCAGGATTTGCGACAATCGTCCCCGGTCGGACCTATTTTGCCGCAGGAACCGGCATTGCCGACAATTGGCGTCAAAAGGACAAGTCATACTCATTCTTCGGGCAGGCTGATTTTGAGGTTACCGATCGACTGACGATAACCGGTGGTCTCGGCTACCTGAACGACAAAAAAGAAGTCGTCTCCAATCTTGTGCTCAACGATGCGTTCTCGCTGCTCAATCTAAATAATGTCCCTCGACTCGGGCTTTTGCCGTTTGGAGCGCTTCCAGCGCCAATTGCTGGATGCCTTGCTCTTTTGAAAGGGTTCAACCCGGCATCGACTGGTGGTCAGATACCTGTAAACCTTTTTGGTGCGGGGTTGGGTGCATCGCTGCCGAACGCAACGGCCGTTCCCGGCTGTGCGTCACCCGCATTCGTCAATCCGTTTGGCTTGAATGCCGCTCAGTTCTTTTATGGCGACACGGCAAACCACGCCCCGGTCAACTTCCCGAACGCCTCGGAAACGGGGATCCGGACCGACGACAAAATCGTCTATGCGGCGCGCATTGCTTATGATTTTGACTTCGTGAATGCCTATGTCAGCTACTCGAAGGGATGGAAGGGCGCTGCATTCAACCTGTCGTCCGACAGCCGCCCGCCAAACAATGGTGTCGGCCGGACAGCGAACCCTGAAGACGTCACTGTCTATGAACTTGGTATCAAAGCGAAGTTCCGTGGCGGGTTTGCCAACCTT
>JAYWFN010000277.1:0-17813 GCA_043778785.1 Sphingomonas sp.
TCGTCCCGCAACAACGTGGCAAGTTCCGCCCCAACGCGCCCACGCCACACGGCCCCGCCTCGACCAAAGCCCGCGCCATCGGCGGCGGCATCGAAAGCCTTTATGGGCGAGCGATCATGGCCGGACTCGTCCGCCATCCCGCGCTCGTCCTTACGTGTGCCGAAGCGCTGTCGGTGCTGCCGATGGCCGACCCCGCGCTGCACGATTTCAAAAATATGATCGTCGATGCCGCTTATGATGGCGACATCGTTGAATCGGGTGCGCTTGACACTATATGCGATGCCCAAGGCTATTCGGATATTCTAGGGGAGTTGCGCGCATTTAACGGGCTTGCCTTTTCCTTCACGCGCGGCGATGCGGACGCCGCAGTGGCGCGACGGGATTTGGCAATGGCAATTGAGGCGCTTGCCGCGCGGCCCGAACTGGATGCGGCATTGGCAGCGGCGACGGCGCGGCTGGCCGATGGTGGAGACGAAGAAGGTTATGCAGAACAGATGCGCCTGATGACGGCGCGCCGGGATGCGGATCAGAAATTGGCGGCGCTCGTTCAGGGGGATGAGAATGCCGAATGATATGGGAATGACGAACTAGATGGCAAAACAACTTGAGGCGGATTCGCCCGACGCTGACATTGACTCGGGCGATGCACCGCTGATCGATCTGAACGATGCCGACATCAAAAAGATGGTCGCGCGCGCCAAAAAGCGTGGCTACATCACTGTTGATGACCTGAATGCTGTTGTCGGCGAAATGTCGACGGATCAGATCGAGGACGTCATGTCGGCGCTCAATGAAATGGGCGTGAACGTCGTCGAAAACGACGAAGCCGGTGATGACGGCGACGATCCGAAAGACGATGAAGAAGAAATTGCGGCGGTCGACGCGACTGACGATGGCAGCGGCCATGTCGCCGAAAAAGTAACCAAAGTCACCGACCGTACTGACGATCCCGTCCGCATGTATCTGCGTGAAATGGGTGCTGTCGAGCTGCTCAGCCGCGAAGGCGAAATCGCGATTGCCAAGCGCATCGAAGCGGGTCGTGACACCATGATCCTCGGCTTGTGCGAATCGCCCATCACTTTCCACGCCATCATCAGCTGGTCAAACGCGCTCAACGAAGGGACGATGCAACTCCGCGAGATCATCGATCTCGACGCGATGCTCAACAAGGATCCCGCGCCCGAAGCGATGAGCGAAGACGGCGAAGACGAAAATGGCGAGATCAGCGAAAAGACTGCTGGCGTCAGCTTCAAGGAAGAAGAAGAAGTCGAGGAAGTCGCGCCCGTGTCAGAAGACGAGCATGACGAGGAAGCGCTGACAGAGCGCCGCGCGCCGCGCCCGTCCGACGACGAGGAAGAGGATAACACCCTCTCGCTCGCGCAGATGGAAGAAACTTTGAAGCCGATGGCGCTTGAAAAGTTCGCTTCAATCACAGCGCTTTACAAGAAATTCTCGAAAGTCCAGCAAGCGCGTATCGATGCGCTCGGCCTCGGTAATGATTTCCCCGCCGGTGAGGAAAAGAAATACCATAAGCTCCGCGAAGAGCTGACCGCCGAAGTCGAAAGCGTCCAGTTCCACGGCGCGAAGATCGAATATCTTGTCGATCAGCTTTATGCCTTCAACCGTCGGCTTACGGCGCTTGGTGGGCAGATGCTGCGCCTTGCCGAGCGTCATAAAGTCCCCCGCAAAGCTTTCCTCGACAGCTACATCAATCGCGAGCTCGACGAGACGTGGCTCGCCAGCATGGCCAAGACGGACAAGAAATGGGCGGCCTTCGTCGAAAACGAAGCCGAGGCCGTCGACCGCATCCGCATCGAGATTTCGGAAATCAGCCAGGCGACCGGCATGTCGCTCAGCGAGTTCCGCCGTATCGTCAATACGGTGCAAAAGGCCGAACGCGAAGCGCGCATCGCCAAGAAGGAAATGGTCGAAGCCAACCTGCGCCTCGTCATCTCGATTGCGAAGAAATACACCAACCGCGGCCTGCAATTCCTTGATCTTATTCAGGAAGGCAATATCGGCCTGATGAAAGCGGTCGATAAATTCGAATATCGCCGCGGCTATAAGTTCTCGACCTATGCAACCTGGTGGATCCGTCAGGCGATCACGCGCAGCATCGCCGACCAGGCGCGGACGATCCGCATTCCGGTCCACATGATCGAAACGATCAACAAGCTCGTCCGCACCAGCCGCCAGTTCCTCCACGAGCAGGGTCGCGAGCCGACGCCCGAAGAAATGGCCGAGCGCCTGTCGATGCCGCTCGAAAAAGTCCGCAAGGTGATGAAAATCGCCAAGGAGCCGATCTCCCTCGAAACGCCGATCGGCGACGAGGAAGATTCGCATCTTGGTGATTTCATCGAGGACAAGAACGCCGTCATCCCGGTCGATGCGGCAATTCAGGCCAATCTGAAGGAAACGGTAACGCGTGTCCTCGCCTCGCTCACGCCGCGCGAGGAACGTGTGCTGCGCATGCGTTTTGGCATCGGCATGAACACCGATCACACGCTCGAAGAAGTCGGCCAGCAGTTCAGCGTGACGCGCGAACGCATCCGCCAGATCGAAGCAAAGGCACTGCGCAAGCTCAAGCACCCGAGCCGGTCACGCAAGATGCGGAGTTTTCTGGACCAGTGACGCAACGGGCCGCCGGTGCTTAATCACCGGCACCCGTGCCAGCACATCAGCGACTTGCGCGGGATCAATCTCGCAGAAACCAACGCCCGCCTTGTCACCCATATTGAGCAGCACATTGCCCCACGGGCCAACCACGAGCGAATGGCCGTAAGTCTCGCGGCCATCGGCATGATGCCCCACCTGCGCCGCCGCCACGACGAAGGCGGCATTTTCGATCGCCCGCGCGCGCATCAGGATATGCCAGTGCGCCTTCCCCGTCGGCACGGTAAACGCCGCCGGGATCGCGAGTACAGTCGCGCCTGCTTCGCTCAGTGCCGCATAAAGCGCGGGGAAGCGCAGGTCATAACAGATCGAAAGCCCGAGCTTGCCGACTGCCGTTTCGGCCACGACCGCAGCCTCGCCCCCGGCATAGGCATTGGACTCACGCCACCTTTCGCCCGTGGGTAGGTCAACATCGAACAAGTGTATCTTGTCATAGCGCGCCACGATCTCGCCCGACGGATCGATGACGAATGCCCGATTGGCGAACTTGCCGTCGGCCCGGCCCGCATCAACCGCCAGCGATCCGATATGAACCCATATTTTATGCGCCGCAGCGGCCTCTTGAACCGCCGCCAGTACAATATCATCGGCTTCATGGCGCACCGACGCCCTGGCGCGTTCACGATCCCGGTCAATCAGCCCCGACATTTCAGGTGTGAACAGCATCGCCGCGCCACCCGCTGCGGCTTCGGCAACCGCCGCCACGATCACTGCTGCATTGGCTGCCGGATCAATCCCCGACGTCATCTGCAACAGCGCGATCCGCATCAGCCCGCCAGCAGCGCGTCGAGCTCGCCCGCTGCATCCATAGCCGCAAGATCGTCCGATCCGCCAATATGGCGCTCGCCAACGAATATCTGCGGCACGGTCGTTCGTCCGCCCGACCGCTCGATCATCACAACGCGGTCGGGGCCGCCCATCGTAATGTCGTGCTCGTCAAACGCCGCGCCTTTGCGGCTCAGCAATGCCATCGCCCGCGCGCAATAGGGGCACATGAACTTGGTGTAGATCTCGATCTTTGGCATTCATGACTAGGTGCGGTCCCTCTGCACGCTTGTCAATCATCGCGAACAACGCGCGCCCAGCAAACCAGTGTCACTCGCGCCGCGCCAGCCTCCTTGAGGGCTTTCGCACAGGCATTTGCCGTCGCGCCCGTCGTCAGCACATCATCGACCAGCAGGATATGCTGACCATCAAGCCGTCCCACGACATCAAACGCGCCACGAACCGCACGCTTGCGCTGATCGGGACCCAGGCCACGCAGCGTCGGCGTCGCCCGTTTGCGCCGCAACGTCGTGACGTGACAGGCCATCGGTCGCCGCGTCTGCAGGGCATTGGCGATGGCGACAGATTGATTGAACCCGCGCCGCCATATCCGCCAGCGGTGCAGCGGCACGGGCACCAGCACCGCGCCTTCGGGCAGCCGATCGGCAAGAACGCTGGCAATCGTCCGAGCGAGACCCGGCCGACGCGCATGTTTCAGCCGCAGGACAACCCGCTTGGCAATATCGCCATAAGCAACGGCAGCGATCACGGCATCATAATCGGGCGGCACCGCCATGCAATTTGCGCAGATCAGCCCATCGGAAGTGCCCAGCGGTCGCGAGCAATGCGCACAGCCGGGCGCTGTCAGAAAATCGAGCTGAGCCCAGCATGCGGCGCAAAACCGGTGGTCCGCCGCGACAATCGCTGCGCATCCCGGACAGCGCGGGGGCAGCATGAAATCAAGAACAAGGCTGAAGAACCGCACGCCATTCTTGTCGATCCGGTCGATCATCGGCACAAGCACAAAAATGTCGAGCACCGCACATAATGTCCCCAAAATTTTTGACCGCAACGCGCGGCACCTTCGCCGCAACCAGATCAGAGGTGTTGGCTTTTTTGCCGAAACGATGATTGCCGATCTGCTTGATCGGCTCGACAGCGTTCAACGGACGTTTTCAAATGCCTTGATCATCGGACACCAGCCTCTGCTCACGGCGGGACTAGACAAGCGTGGCGTAGCCTACACTGCCTATATCGGTGACGAGGATCGGCTGGCCAAACCCGATGCGCCGTATGACCTCATCCTGTCGTCGGGTGCGCTTGATACGGTCGCCGACTTGCCCGGCGCGCTCCTGCTTATGCGGCGTGCGCTCAAGCCCGACGGGCTGCTGCTTGCCAATTTCGCCGCGGCACCGAGTCTGACGGCGTTGCGGTCAGCCATCGCCGCTGCCGATGCCGGTCGCTCGAATGCGGTTGCGCGCATCCATCCCCAAGTCGATGTCCGCTCCGCTGGTGACCTTCTTGTTCGCGCCGGTTTCGCGCTGCCGGTGGCAGATCTCGATACACTCGACGTGGCCTATACGAGCCTCGGTCGCCTCTTGAGCGACCTGCGCGAGGCAGCTGCAACAAATGTGCTTGCGCAGCGCTATGCGGTTTCGCGTGGCTGGCTCACCGCGACCGAAGCCGCCTTTGCCGCGCTCGCCGGCGCAGACGGACGAACGCACGAAACGCTCAGTTACATAACCCTGACGGCATGGGCACCGGCGCCAACGCAACCACAGCCAGCACGACGCGGCAGTGGCGTGACATCACTGGCCGCCGCGTTGCGCCGCCGCGACGATTGAAGCGATCAAGGGCAAGTCAGCGGGCGGCATCGACAGCGCATAGAGATCATCGGGCTTTACCCATTGCAGCGCACTCGCATGAAGAGGCGTCGGCGTACCGTGCCATTCGCGGCAAACATAAAGCAGCATCACGAGATGGGCATCATTCAACGGTTCACTGGCAAAGGTTAGTGCGGCGGCAGCCACCACTTCGACACCAAGCTCTTCCTCAAGCTCACGCGCCAGCGCCGTTTCAGGCGTTTCGCCCGCATCGATCTTTCCACCGGGAAACTCCCACAGACCAGCCATGGAGCTTCCCTCTGGTCTTTGCTGGACAAGCACTCGACCCGATGCATCGATCAAGGCTGCTGCGACGACCATCAGCAGCGGCGTTGCATCAACCGATTTACCAAATTTTAGGATTTTCTTAACTCCCGCAGCACTATGCCAAAAAAGCCTTTATCGGCGCATCGGGACTGGGGACAAGCGATGTTGGGACTAATACGTGCACTGGCACGGGACATTAAAGGAGCAACGGCGGTCGAATACGGCCTCATTGTTGCGCTTATTTTTATCGCAGCGACGGCCGCCATGACCAACGCTGCCGGTCAGGCAATCATTATGTGGACAAATATCGCCACACGCGTCGTCAACGCATAACAAATAATCGAGCGCGTTAATACTTTTTCAATAAACGATAGCTAATTCTGAAATTGTTGATTGGGGGTTCTAATCGACCGGGTAGACAGATCTAACAGGAGACCAGTAATGAAAATTCTTCGCAAGCTCATGCGCAACGAAAAGGGTGCCACGGCCATCGAATACGGCCTGATTGCTACTCTCATCGCAATCGCAGCGATCACAGCAATGTCGTCAGTCGGCGCCAAGCTGACCACAACGTTCAACAACGTTGCGACAAACCTGAAAGCCAGCTGAACTCGTGGCTTCGATTTCGAGGCCATGTTATCACAGAACAAATCAGGCGATGGACACTGTCCATCGCCTTTTTTGCGTCAATTTATAACAAGGAGAAGGCCATGCGTAATTTTCTGAAATTTCTTCACAATCAAAAGGGTGCCACAGCCATCGAATATGGCTTGATTGCGACCTTGATTGCGATTGCAGCGATTACGGCAATGGGCAGTGTCGGCGATAAGCTGACCTCCACGTTCAACAATGTCGCGACAAACCTCAAGGCTACGTAAGCGAAGGTTTGAGGCGATCAGCCGTAAACGACGATCTTTACACGCTGGCCGGGCCGCAATGCAGCGCCGGCCGGTAATGCGTTGAGCGTCCGGAACCGCTCGGCCTGAAGGCTGGAATAAGCCATCCGCGACGATAGCGATGCAACCGTGTCACCCGATCTCACCGTCACAACCTGAATCATGCGCGGCTTTACAGCCGCCGCTTCGGTTGCCGTCATCCGCCGCATCGATTGGGCGAGGCTTGAGAAAGGCCCCACGCCCTGCCCTGCGGGTGCAATGATAACGAAATGATAGGCGCGCGTGGAATCAAATGCGTAGGCGAAAATCGTCACATCGACCTGCCCCGACTGGGTATTCGCGCGGGCCGTTGAATAGGCGGCGTTAATGCCGTTCACTTGCGTTGTCTGAACATCGTTGGCGGGAAGCGATCCCTGCCCGCCCGAAACTGCCGTAAAAGCCGACGCGATATAGGCCCGCAAGTCACCATTATAGGCAGCGCCTGTAAACTGCGCCTGTCCGCCGCTGCCACTGATCGTCACGGCTTGCGACCCGTTCGACATCGCAAAACCGTTGGGGACAGTGAACATCAGCCGCAATTCTGGATGACGAAAGACTTGTCCCTCGACAACGCCCTGCTTGGGATCATCGTCGTAAAGCGTGCCGTTCAGCGCATTCAGAAACACATCACGGTTACGCACGCCTGGCTTTGTTCCCGTTGCTCTTGCTTTTTGCGCGGCGCGCGTCACGCGGCTTGCTGGATCGGGGTGGCTGCTCGCCCAGGTTGGTGTCGACCGCCCGTCCTGTCCCCGCGACCGCGCATCGAGGGCGGACTGTGCCGCAAGAGACGCCAGCATTGTCGACGACGCCATCGGATCATAGCCAGCCTTCGCCAGATAGGCGACGCCAAGATCATCGGCTTCATATTCCTGACTGCGCGAAAATTTCAATGTCAGCGCTTGCGCACCGGTGCCGATACCTTTGCTCAACAACTGGCCGATCTGCGAATTGCCGCCGAGCAGTAGCCCGACTCCCAGCTGGCCGAGCGCACCCAAAACGCTGTTGCGCGTCGCTGCGCTTTGCCGCCGCTGTGAATGGCGCGCCGCCACATGGCCGGTCTCGTGCCCCAGAACCGAGGCCAGTTCGGCTTCGTCATTCATCAGTCCGAGCAGCTGGCGCGTCACGTAAACATAGCCGCCGGGTATCGCAAAAGCATTATTCACCGGCGAGTTAAGGAGTGAAATCGTGAAGTCAGACTGCGCATTCGACAGGCCCGACTGCACCGAAATCTTCTGGCCGACGCGGCGGACATAATCGGCCTGCGACCCGGCATAAAGGCCGCCGAATTCGGCGAGAAGTTCGGGATGCGCCTTTGATCCGGTCGCCTTGTCGGCTGCGGAGATCGACTGCGGCGCAGTCGACTGCGCAAAGCCGAGTGACGTCGGCAACGCCGCCATCATCACAATAGCAGTCGTTTTCACGGTAAAAATACGCATTACCCAACTCCTTATATTTGTCGTCATCATGCCACAGCATCGGCGTCGGCCCAAGCCCCGTTACAGGCCACCCATCGCTAGAAACTTGTCACGACGTTGTTGCCGCAACATTGCAGCATCGATCGGCGAAAGCTCGTCAAGCGCGCTGGCAATTGCCATGGCGAGGCTTTTTGCCGCACCCGCCGGGTCGCGCTGTGCACCGCCCACCGGTTCCGGCACAATTATGTCAACTACGCCCAGCCGCTTTAGATCCTCGGCAGTCACTTTCATCGCTTCGGCCGCATCGGGCGCCCGCTCGCCGCTGCGCCACAGGATCGAGGCGCATCCTTCGGGCGAGATCACTGAATAGACTGCATGCTCGAACATCAGCACCCGGTTGCCCGCCGCAAGCGCAATCGCCCCGCCAGAACCACCTTCACCGACAATCGCCGCAATCATCGGGACGCCGAGTGACAGGCACTGTTCGGTCGAGCGCGCAATCGCTTCGGCTTGCCCACGCTCTTCGGCCTGAACGCCGGGAAACGCCCCCGACGTATCGACGAGCGACACGACAGGCACGCCGAACTTGTCGGCAAGCTGCATCAGGCGTATTGCCTTGCGGTAGCCTTCGGGCTTTCCCATGCCGAAATTATGGCGAAGGCGACTGGCGGTATCATTGCCTTTTTCGTGACCGATAACCATCACCCGACGTCCATCGAGCCGCGCAAATCCGCCCAATATTGCCTGATCGTCGCCAAAGGCACGGTCCCCGGCGAGTGGCATGAAATCGGTAAACATCGCAGCGACGTAATCGCCGAAATGCGGCCGCTCGGGATGGCGCGCGACTTGCGTCTTCTGCCACGGGGTCAACCGCGCATAGGTATCACGCAGCAGTTTGTCGGCGCGCGCTTCGGTGCGCATGATTTCATCGGAAATCTCGGTGCCGCCGCTGGCATCGCGCAATTCGGTTACTCGCGACACAAGTTCGGCAACTGGCTTTTCGAAGTCAAGATAGGCTGTCATCGCAGCACGACTAGGTCGCAGGGTGATCCGCGTCAACGCGTGCCGCGTCTGACGGCGCCAAATCAGAAAGCGGATGGCGCGTCGTAACCAGTTCGATCAGATGGGCCGTTTGGACGTGCGTATAGATTTCGGTCGTCGCGATGTCGGCATGGCCAAGCATCGTCTGCAACGCGCGCAGATCAGCACCGCCTTCGAGCAGATGCGTCGCAAAGGCATGACGCAGAACATGCGGACTGATCCGATCGGGCGGAATACCCGCTTCTGCCGCCAGTTCTCTCAGAAGCTGAAACAACCGGACCCGGCTCAGGTGCGATTTACCCGAGGGGAAAAGCCACGGGCCTGCGCCGGTGCGGACCCCAGCCCAGACGGCCACGGCCTTGCGCGCGCGATCCGACACCGGAACCAGTCGCTCGCGTCCGCCCTTCCCTTTCAAAATCGTGAAAGGCCGGTCCAGCGCAATCGCGCGCCTGTCGAGCGACACCAGCTCGGTCGCGCGAAGACCCGAGCCATACAACAGCTCGACCAGCGCGGATAAACGCAAATCGGCGGGACGCGCCGCATATCGTTCGATCCGGTCGGCCAGCACGGCGAACAACCTGTCCATGTCATCATGATCGAGACTGCGCGGCAATCGACGCGCGGTGCCCGGGCGCGGCAAAGCGTGCGACGGGTCATCCGTGCGGTGTCCTTCGTCCATCAGAAACCCGAAAAACCGGCGGCACGATGCCGCTTTGCGGGCGACGCTTGCCCGTGCCAACGCCTGCCACTCGGTTGCAAGGCGCGACACTTCAACCGATCCTGCGCGCGCCAGTTGGCCATCGAGAAACACCGACGACAGCGTCAGGTCCGAGCGATAGGCGCTTAGTGTGTTGCGCGCAGCCCCCGTTTCCGCTGCCAGCATCGCAAGAAATGCCTCGATCAGCGGCGCGTCTTGGGTCACGACCGGGCAAGCGCCTCGGCAGCGATCATCCGCGCTTCGGGCTCCAGCCCCACGCGGCGCAGCGCATCGACAATCCGGAACAGATGCGCAGGCGGCACATAAGCCCAGCCATTGGTCTGCATCCCCACCGCGCAGAGTAACGCAACGGTGCCCGGCTGTCGCGCCAGTACGGCACGATCAAGCGCCTGCGTCCAAGAGCTTTGCTGCCCGATGGGCACGGCCATCGACTCAGCCAGCCCGTCCAACGCATCGCGTGGCAAGCGTCCCAAGCCGGCGAGACCGGCAAAGAAAAATTGTCGCCGCAGGTCATTCCCGTCGCCAAACCCGCGCACATCGCCCGCG
This sequence comes from Sphingomonas sp., assembly GCA_043778785.1. Lineage (GTDB taxonomy): Bacteria > Pseudomonadota > Alphaproteobacteria > Sphingomonadales > Sphingomonadaceae > Sphingomonas_O. The sequence goes on from JAYWFN010000277.1 coordinate 10,244, forward strand.
CTCACGGTAACATCAGGCCTCGGTGCGCCGACCGCGATCATGGCCCAGCCAAGGCTGCCGCTATCCGCCGCTTTAGCCCAGCCTGCCGCCTGAAGATCGAGCCCTGCCGACATCATTGCGGCGACCAGCGCATCGACATCGCCTGCGCCAACGGCAGCATCCGTCGGGATCATCGCGGCCGCGCGCGCCGTCAATATCTGGCGTGCATAAGGCTGAAATGCATCGCCCGACGGCGCCCAGAGCTTGCGCAGCGCCGTCAGGCGCGCCGCCGGTTCGCCCGAATACGCCGCGCGCAGATCATTGGCCACCGTGCCGCCGCGATCCGCAGGGTCCGCCGCATCATAGATTGAACCGTAAAGATCGACGAGCGCCGCACTGGAAAAGACGCCCAGCGTTGCCGCACGATCCGCAAACCCTGTTCGGGCGCCGGGCTCACTCAACGGGGCGCGCGCTGCCCAGGCCTGAACCTGCGGCCCGACCGTGCCGAACAGCGGCATCGGAATCTGGACACCGGTTGCCGCTGCCAAACCAAAGCGCCACGCTGTCAGCTTTTGCACGTCATCCCACTGGATCGTGATGGCGCGACGGGTATTCGTGCCGACACCCACAACTTTTTCGGCAAGCAAAACGTCGATCCCGCGCGCGCGCCGACCACCACTTTTGCCGGCACGCGCTTGGCTTACGAGCGAGCTCGCCGTGCCACTTTCGCCCGAAAGCCCCGCACACATTGCCCGCGCCAGCTGCCATGCCGGCGCCCGCCCCTGTGCCGCTGCATCGTCAGCAATGCCACACATTGCCGCCGGGTCGGCACTGGCCAGCGACGCCTGCATCGCGGCTTCATAGAGCCACGGGGTGTAATTATCGGCATCAACCCGCTGGACCAGCGCCCGCGCATTTTCGGCTTCGCCCATCCGCACGAGCAGCCACGCCCGGTGCGCCACCCAATCCGCGCCGTCGATGTTGGCCGGAATACTGCTTTGCGACACCAGCGCACGCCGCAGCAGAATGGACACCCAGCGTGACGCCAACGGCGCTTTGGCGCGAACCATCATCGTTGTCAGATAACGGCCATCGGCATTGCCAAACGCACCCGCCCCGAACCCGCCGTCTTCGACCGCGAGCAGCCCGACCTGATCGAGCGAACGGCGCGCTTGCGGCGGTAAATCAGGTGGCGGGGCGATCGCGACACTGGCATTGCTACTGTCGCCAACGTCACTTTCGTCGGACACGATATCTTCGGTCCCGTTTGGTGCAGTCGCCTGAACGGGCGGGCGCAGCGTTAATTCGGGCACGTCATCGGGGTTGGCCGTTGGCCTTGCTGAGCGATCCTCGTTGGGCTTCGTTGCCGGCTTGGGCGCAGCCGGCGGCGCGGGATCAGGCTCGCCAAAGCCCGGCGGCAATATTGATTGCGGCGTCTTTTGCGCAAGTGCCGGGACGAGCGCAACCAGCGCGACACCTGCTGCAAGGGCGATGCCGATCCGCTTAGCGGGGGAGCGCATCGGCAGGCACCGTCTTTTCAACGCGGGTCAGCGGTTTGGTCGTATCCATGCGTGACAACCAGATCGCCCCACCGACCAGCGCGACCACCACCAAAATCCAAACAATCATCCGTGTCATGCGCGACCAATCCCGAAACGCCAAAATCATTACTCGCGCCGTTCTTTGCCCGATTGCAACCGCCGCTGTATAGCCCCCGCCGATATGACTGCCCACGCACTTCTCGATCCGCCGACGATGCGCCCGATTGTGCTCGTCGGGCTGATGGGCGTCGGCAAGACGACTGTCGGGCGACGCCTTGGTGCACGGCTGGGCCTGCCCTTCGTCGATGCCGATCATGAAATCGAACTGGCGGCAGGCTTGTCGGTTGCCGAAATTTTCGACCGTTACGGCGAAGCGCATTTCCGCGATGGCGAACGTCGGGTGATCGCCCGGCTGATCGACGGCTCGGCGAAAGTTATCGCAACGGGTGGCGGTGCGTTCATGAACGACGCAACACGCGCGCTGATCCTCGATCGCGCCACAGCGGTTTGGCTCGATGCCGACCTCGACACGCTGGCCGCGCGCGTGGCGCGTCGCGACAACCGCCCGCTGCTGCGTGGCAAGGATGCGCGGACTGTCCTTCGCAAACTCGCCGAGGTCCGCAATCCGGTCTATGCGCTCGCCCCTGTCCATATTCGCAGCCAGGCGCATCCGCACGAATCAACGGTCGATGCCATCGTGGGGAAACTCGTGGGATGAACCGGATTACCGTGGGGCTGGGCGACCGCAGCTACGACATTGTCATCGAAACCGGTGCGCTGGGGCATGCAGGGGCGCACCTGAAGCCGCTGACCAAAACAGGCCGGATCATTGTCGTCACCGACGCCAATGTTGCGCCACTTCATCTCGCCACGCTGACCGAATCGGCCACCACCGCCGGCCTGCAGGTCCAATCGATCATACTGCCGCCCGGTGAGGGCACTAAGAACTGGGCGCAACTCGAAAGCCTGTGCGACCAGCTTCTGGCTCTCGAAATCGAACGCAGCGAAGTGATCGTCGCGCTTGGCGGCGGCGTCATCGGCGACATCACCGGCTTTGCGGCTGCCATCGTCAAGCGCGGCTGCACGGTCGTTCAAATCCCGACGACCTTGCTCGCTCAGGTCGATTCGTCGGTCGGTGGCAAGACCGCGATCAACACCCGCGCGGGCAAGAACCTCGTCGGTGCCTTTTATCAGCCCGCGCTCGTCCTGATCGACCCGGTGACACTCGATACTTTGCCGGTCCGCGAGCTGCGCGCGGGCTATGCCGAAGTCGTCAAATACGGCCTGATCGACGATCCCGACTTTTTTGCGTGGTGCGAAACGAACGGCGCGGCGCTGATCAACGGCGACGTGGACGCCCGCGCGCATGCAATCGCCATCAGCGTCACGGCAAAGGCCCGCATCGTGGGCGCGGACGAGCGCGAAACCAGCGGCACGCGCGCCCTGCTCAATCTTGGTCATACGTTCGGCCATGCACTTGAAGCCGAAACCGGCTTTTCGGATCGGCTGCTCCACGGCGAAGGCGTGGCAGCGGGCATGGCCATTGCGTTTCGCTATTCGGTCGCGCGCGGCCTCTGTCCGCCCCACGATTCAAAACGCGTGGACGCCCATCTCGCTTCGGTCGGCTTGCCGACGGGCGCGCGTCCGGCGACAAATGCCGACGGCGCGACGCTTGCCGCACACATGGCGCATGACAAAAAGCGCGACGGCGGCAGTGTGCCGTTCCTCCTCGCGCGCGGCATCGGAAAAACCTATCTCGAACGCGATGTCGCGCTCGGCGATGTTGCTGCCTTTCTGGATCGGGATTACTAATGCCCAACGGCGTCGCGAAATCGAACCTTCCGACCAAAACCTGCCCGGTCTGCGCCCGCCCGTTTACCTGGCGCAAGAAATGGGCGCGCGACTGGGAGAACGTTATCTATTGCTCCGACAGGTGTCGCGCCACCAAGGTCGCACCCTAAGCTTCACGTTTGCCCTCGAACCGCTCGCCGCGAAACATCATGTGCTGAAGCGAATGAAGATCGCCACTGACGCCCTGTGCTTCAAGCCGCTCGATGTCGCGCCGTCTATATTCGCCTTCGATTTCGGTGATCCGGTCGCCCGTGGCACCGAGCGCCTTCAGCCCCTCAATGCCCATCAACACCGCCGATTCGTATACTTCGCGGACAGTGGCCGTAAGGTCGAGTGGCGCCAGCGCAATCATCTGCCGCCGGTCGAATGCGCGAACAAGGACGGCTGCCTGTGGGAACATCGTCAGGATAGGTTCCAGTTCCTTTGGTCCCAACGTCGGGTCGTCGGTGCAGAACAGGATCAGCGATGCCTGCTCCGCCCCCGCCGTGCGCAACAGGTCGATGCGGCGGCCATCGCCATAATAGACTTTGACACCAAATTCCGCCGTTCGCTCGATCTGTGACGGCTTGACATCAATCAGCGTCACCGAGACGCCGTCGGCCAGCAGCATTTGCGACACCGTCTGGCCAAAGCGTCCGTAGCCGACGATAATAGCGCTGGAGTTGGCCGCGGCTTCGGGCCCCTCTGGCTTTTCATCTTTGATCGGCGCATATTCAAACCGCCGCGCGATCATCAGCAGGAACGGCGTCGTCGCCATCGAGAGCGTCACGACCGCACCGAAAAGACTGGCAGCACTCGGCTCGACCAGCAAGGCCTCCTGCGCCTGCGCAAACAGGACGAAACCGAACTCCCCGCCTTGGCTCAGCAGCAAGCCGAGCCCGAACGCCGGCCGCGTTTCCATGCCAAACAGCTTGGCCAGTCCGAAGATCAATGCGGTTTTCAGCACCACCAGTGCCGCTGCCATGCCGATCACGAACAACGGATTGGCCAGCACCGCGTTGACATCGACCACCATGCCAACGGCCATGAAGAACAGGCCAAGCAGCACGGCACGGAACGGCTCGATGTCCGCTTCGATCTCGTGCCGATAGGGTGAATCGGCCAGCATGACGCCTGCAATAAAAGCGCCCAGCGCCGTCGACAGGTGGAGCATTTCCATCACGGTGGCCGATGCAAACACGGTGAACAGGCCAACCACGATGAACAATTCCTGCTCGCCCAGTCGCCCGATCAGGCGCAGCAGCGGCCCGATGATATAGCGCCCCGCCAGCACGAGGCCGACAACGGCACCAACCGTATACAGCCCCATCATCCATCCTGGCGGGGCGGACGGATCCGCTGGCGCGCGCGACAAGGCGGCAATGATCGTGATCAGTGGCACGATCGCCAGATCCTGAAACAGCAGCACCGAGAACGCACGTTCGCCAAAAGGCGTATTGATCCGCCCCGATGATTTGAGGCTCGGCAGCACCTGCGCCGTCGATGACAGCGCGAGCGGCAGGCCAAGCGCCAGCGCTGCGCCCCAGCTGAACGTTGTTGCCACACTGATCAGCGCCGCAATCGCGAGGCCACAGACAATGACCTGCAACAAACCGAGACCGAATATGTCGCGCTTCAGTCGCCAGAGCCGCGCGGGGTTAAGCTCTAGACCCACCAGAAACAGCAGCAGCGCAATGCCAAGCTCCGCGGCGCCCAGCTTTGATTCAGCACCACCGACCAAGCCAAGGCCGTAAGGGCCGATCACGACACCGGCGAGCAGATAGCCCAGCACCGATCCGAGCCCGAACCGACGGAAGACCATGACGAACAACAGTCCCGCCCCAAGCAGGATCACGCCTTCACGCAGGATCGAAGCACTCATGCTGTGGCCTTTTGCGCGGCCTCCGCGGCGGCGTCAAACGCCAATAAAATCGATGCATGGCGCGCGCTGTGCGGGCGCGCTGGCGCGAAAACGGAAAGGCCGGGCCACTCACCCGGATCATCGCGGCGATTTGCAAGAAACGCCCGTAAAGCAGTTGCAGCATGCGATATGTCTTCCACAGGGCGGCCGATAATATGCTGCCCGAGCAATGCGGCTGCGGCTTGCCCCAAGGCACAGGCCCGCACTTCCTGGCCAAAGCCCGTGACGCGCCCGTCCACGTCGGTGCTCACGTCAACGATCACCCGGCTGCCGCAAGTCGGTGACCGTCGCTCGACCGTCGCACCCGGCGAATCGAGTCGCGGGCGATCCGCGACCGACGCGGCAAGCCGCAATATCTCCAGATTATAGAGCGGTGCGTTCATCGTGCGCGTCGCTTTTCGATAAAATCAACGACTGACGCCGAACTTGCGCGGAGCAACGGATAGGTGCGCGACTCAGTCATCCATGCGGGTCGCGGTGCCGATCTCCCGTTGAGCGTATCGAATACCAGCGAGACCAACAGGAACACCAGTGTCGCCGCAATCAGCCCCTTCAACGCCCCGAATGCGAGGCCAAGCACCCGGTCGAATGGCCCCAGCAAAGATCCCTTTGTGGTCGTGCCCAATGCTTTACCCGCCATCTTAACGGCAAGGAATGTCAGCCCGAAAACCAGCGCAAACCCGAGCACGGCCGCCCCCGATTCGGTGCCTACGGGCCCGACAAGCATCGCGCTGACCGGCGTGTGCAGCGCTTTCACCGCAATGATCGCCAGCACCCACGCCGCCAGCGAGACGGTTTCGCTGACAAACCCGCGCGAAAAGCCCAGCGCCGCGCCAAGCCCGACCGTCAGCAAAACGAGAATATCCAGTGCGGTCAGCGCCAAAGCTAAAAGGCCCGTTCGAGTTTGCTCAGCAGCGAGCGCGCAGGACTGGGCGCGGGCTCGACGTCGTCAAGGCCGTCATCGAGTCGCTCGACACGGCGATAAAGATCAATGCTCGACGCCACCAGCGCCTGCGCCTCACGCGGCAATTTAGCGACGGCGACATCATCGCTTATCACGGGCGCACCCAGCCGCCGCGCCGGGTGACGCATGGAATCAGTCGAAATTTCGCCGGCATCGAGCGCGCGCTGGGTAAGCAGCCAAGCAATGACGTGCATCAGCCGCGTTGTCACTTTCAGCGATTCGCAGGAAAAAACCACGCGGTCGAGCGGATCAAGCGCATCCCGCTTGATGCGACCCGTCGAATCGAAATAGCTGCGCGCTTCGTCGGCGAGCAACATCGTTTCCACATAGAGACCATCGACAAGGCGGCGCGCAAGCATAGCGCCTCTGTGCCACAGAGATCATCGCGCGGAAATCATGATTCGGACAGAGATCCGTGCCGAAGCGGGTCAAGCGATAATATCGGGAACCAGCTGATCGTTGACCATCGCGATCTCGTCCTTGAGCCGCAGCTTGCGTTTTTTGAGCCGCGCAATCTGCACCTGATCACTGCTACCGCCTTGAATTAAAGCATCAATTGCGGAATCGAGATCACGGTGCTCGGTCTGCAGATTGTTCAGCCTGGCTGCTAATTCACGCGGTTCCATCAATACCCCCGATACCGGATCTCCCTATCGCACGATCGGGTCGCGCTCAATTGCCCCTGCGTCCGAACGCCTCATCGACAATCGATTAAAAAGGGGGAGACAAATATCCGAATCAGTGGTTCAATCCGACCCGTCAGCAACAAGGAGCCTCGTCGCATGGACAGCGCGCATATCGCCGCACTTCAGGCCAAACATTCCGGGATCGACCGCCGCATCGCGGACGAGATCGCCCGCCCCCAGCCCGACATGTCGATGCTCGCGACGCTCAAGAAACAAAAGCTGAAACTCAAAGAGGCGATCAGCGGCCTGATTCACTAGAAATCAGCGCAGTTTAAGGCCCGGTCGGCGCGAGCGGTGGGGCTGAGAAGTGAACGGCCCCTTCAGCTTCGCGTCCGAGACTGGTGCTCGCGCTTCTTTCGGGTCGATTTCCTCATCAAAGGAAACACCCGCGCGCTCTTCGATGATCCACGCAATGTTACCCGTTACCGTGCCAATGCCCCGCACGGCAGCGGTGAGCAACGCGCCCTCTTCGAAAATCGGGTTGCTGTCGATCATCATGCCACCAGGCGACAGGTTACGCACCAGCACCGTAACTGCTTTTTCCGCCCCTTGGACAAGCACATCGGTGGTCAGGAACATGCTGTCCCGCGACGCTTGACGTCTTTTAGCAGCCGATTCGGTGATCATGGGAAAATTACGCGACCAGATT
>JAYWFN010000278.1:0-7322 GCA_043778785.1 Sphingomonas sp.
TGTCGAAGGGCGGTTCGCGTTGACCGTCCTTCGACAGGCTCAGGACTGCGGTGTTGTTTCGCAATGTCGAGCCCCAACCCCGCGCGCCCGACCACCCCGGTGACATACAGCGCATCCCCCGCCTGCGCACCCGACCGTGAGGGGGCAATCGCACTCCGCCCGATTGCGGTCAGCGACAGGACGCGGGGGCCGCGCACCGTGTCGCCGCCCAGAAGCGGCACATCGAAAACAGCCATCGCTTCGCCAAGTCCCGCGACAAACGCGCGATCCCACGCATCATCGCCGAGCGGATAACCGAGCAGGACGCCAACCGGCACCGCTCCTTTCGCCGCCAGATCGGACAGATTCACCGCAAGCAATTTCCACGCGACGTCTGCGGGCGGATCATCGGGCAGGAAATGGACGCCTTCGACCAGCATATCATGCGTGAATACCAAATCGCCCAGCACCGCCGCATCATCCATCAAGCCCCGTGCTGCCGGATGCGTGGCCAAGGGGCGGAGCAGGGCGAGGAAGTCGGGTTCGTTCATATCCTAGCCCCTCTCCCCCTGCGAGAGAGGGCGACCCCGCAACGCTGAGCGGGGTGAGCGGTGTGAGGGAAAGCCGCCACTTATCCCCCTCACCCCGCTCGCGCTGCAGCGCGAGTCGCCCTCTCCCGCAGGGGGAGAGGGGACAAAGTTATCCATCACTGACCCGCTCGATATCAGCGCCAACCGCCGACAGCTTCTCCTCGAGCCGCTCATACCCGCGATCCAGATGATACACCCGTTGCACCTGCGTCTCGCCCTTTGCCGCAAGCCCGGCGATGATCAGCGACATCGAGGCGCGCAGGTCGGTCGCCATCACCGGAGCACCATTCATTTGCCTAACGCCACGCACAACGGCGGAGCGCCCCGTCACTTGAATATCCGCGCCCATCCGCGCGAGTTCGGGGACGTGCATGTAACGGTTTTCGAAAATCGTTTCGGTGAGCACGCTGGCACCCTCGGCCATGCAGAGCATTGCCATGAATTGCGCCTGCATATCGGTCGCGAAGCCCGGATAGGGCGCGGTCGAAAGCGTCAGCGGGCCGAGCTTGCCGTCCGATTTGACGCGGATCGTCGATTTGGTGGTCTCGATGCCGACGCCAGCCGCTTTCAAAGCATCGAGTGTCGCGCCCATTTCGCTGGGGTCGGCACCCACCAGCTCGATCTCGCCGCCCGCAATGGCCACGGCGCAGGCATAGCTGCCCGCCTCGATCCGGTCGGGCATCACGGCGTAGGTCGCGCCATGCAGCCGGTCGCGGCCTTCGATGGTCAGGGTTTCGGTGCCGACGCCGTCAATGCTCGCGCCCATCGCGATGAGGCAGCGGCATAGGTCAACGATTTCCGGTTCGCGCGCCGCGTTCTCGATGATGCAGGTGCCCTTGGACCGGACGGCGGTCATCAGCGCATTTTCAGTCGCGCCGACCGAAACGATGGGAAAGCGCATCGTCCCGCCGGGGACACGGCCACCGGGCGTCGAGACTTTAACATAGCCCGCAAGCATTTCGACCGTCGCGCCAAAGGCTTCGAGCGCTTTCAGATGCAGATCGATGGGCCGGTTGCCGATCGCACAGCCGCCGGGCAGCGACACCGTCGCCTCGCCCATCCGCGCCAGCATTGGCCCAAGAACGAGGATCGAGGCACGCATTTTGCGGACAATGTCATAAGGTGCGGTCGTCGCAGTCACGCGCTGTGCCCGCGCGGTCATGACACGACCGAAATCCTCGGGCCGTGCGCCTTCGATCATGGTCGAGACGCCAAGCTGGTTGAGCAAATGCCCGAAACTGTCGACATCGGCGAGGCGCGGCAGATTGCGCAGCGTCAGCGGCTCGTCGGTCAGCAAAGCGCACGGCAGCAGCGTCAACGCACTATTTTTTGCCCCCGAAATGGGCAGCTTGCCCGAAAGGCGATTGCCGCCCCTGATGTGAATACGATCCATCGCCGCTGTTTAGCGGGTGTGCGCCGCCGTGCAAGATGGGCACCCGATGATCGCCGTCAGGCGTCGATTGCCAGGTTCTCACCATTGCCAACAAAGTAAACAGGGTTAATATCTCGTCATGACAGGCAGAAATTGCCATCAGCAAAAACTTCGAGTCGCACTGTAATCAATCGCGCTGTTTTGTCAGCGCCTTAGAGAAGTGGAGTGCGCTATGAACCTTTCCCGTAAATTGTTGGGCGCGGCTGGATTGGCCGTTGCGATGCTCGCAACCAGCAACGCACAAGCAGCAATTCTCTATGCCTTTGACGGCACAGTGATAAGGCCTGACGGCGCTGGTCTGGTCATTTGGAATATAAAGTGGAATTATATTACGTCTGATTTCATTAACTTGGCATCTGGTGACAGCCTGACGGTCCTGCCGTCGCAATTGACCAATTGCACAGCAACGAAATTTGTCGGCGCTGTCGCAGGGGGCCCCGTGGGCTGTGGCCAACAGAATTTTGTACGGTCTTCCAGCGATAGCTTTATCAATTTCAGAATTACCGACGCATCCGAACCGAGCGGCACCGTTTTTGGTTTCATGAGCGCCCGCCGCGATGCGTTCATCACCTTTGATACTTACAATGACTCGTTTCCGGCAGGCCCGTCAGGCGGCAGCAATATCGGAAAACTCGTTGTCAGCCTTGCTCCCGTTCCAGAGCCCGCCAGTTGGGCGATGATGATCGCTGGCTTTGGTTTGGTCGGCGCTGCGATGAGGCGGCGGACCGTCAAGCTCCGTTTCGCCTGAAGCCAAAGACCGAAAAAAAAGCCGGCCCCATCGCTGGGGCCGGCCTCTCACACTCTTTCCGGGTAGAGAGAGTTTCTGGGGAAAACTTCAGGAGAGTCAGGCGACCTGAGCGATGTCGAGGGGCATCGCCATATCTTCGGGGTCGCGCAGCACATAGCCACGGCCCCAGACGGTTTCGATATAGTTCTCGCCGCCGCAGGCCATGCTGAGTTTCTTGCGCAGCTTGCAGATGAACACGTCGATGATCTTGAGTTCGGGTTCGTCCATGCCGCCATAGAGGTGGTTGAGGAACATTTCCTTGGTCAGTGTCGTGCCCTTGCGCAAGGACAGCAGCTCGAGCATCGCATATTCCTTGCCGGTCAAATGGACGCGCGCGCCATCGACTTCGACTGTTTTGGCATCGAGATTGACGGCGAGCTTGCCGGTGCGGATGACTGATTGACTGTGACCCTTTGAACGGCGGACAACGGCGTGGATGCGGGCAACGAGTTCGTCGCGGTGGAACGGCTTGGTGACATAATCGTCGGCACCGAAGCCGAACGAACGCACTTTCGAATCCATTTCGCTGATGCCGCTGAGGATCAGGACAGGCGTCTGCACCTTGGCGACGCGCAATTTCTTGAGCACGTCATAGCCGTGCATGTCGGGCAGATTGAGGTCGAGACAGATGATGTCGTAATCATAGAGCTTGCCGAGGTCCAAACCCTCTTCGCCCAGATCGGTCGTGTAGACATTGAACCCTTCGGTCGTCAGCATTAGTTCGATTGCCTTTGCCGTTGTCGGTTCGTCCTCGATCAACAAAACACGCATCTGTAAAAACCCCTTATTGCCACCCGCAGAAATCATTAACCAAAAAACCAATGAAGGGAAAAGGTTAATTTCCGCTTAAGCCGCAGAAACGCACGAGTCGTTTTGCGTGCCGCCGCACTCGCCCGCAGTGCTGAGCTTGTCGAAGCACGGTTCATATCGTCTAACCGTCCTTCGACAGGCTCAGGACTGCGGTGCATAGCGTGTCAGCCATTTTTTGCGGAGCCCGCCATGACCAAAGCCGCCGACAACCACCGCCTCGCGCTCGACTATCTTGCCAAGGATATGGCAGCGCTCGAAAATGAAGAGCGTCATGTTCTCGACGATATAATTGCGCAAAAGGTTACCAGCCGCGATTCTGCTGACATGGCTGATGAAAAGGCGACTTACTGGGACCGGCTGGCCGACCGCGTTGCCGCCGTTGGCGGGTCATGGGCATTCATCTTTACGTTCGTCGCAATCCTGCTGGCGTGGATGCTGCTCAACACCGGCATCCTCGCGCAGTGGCGGATGCAGTTTGATCCCTATCCCTATATTTTCCTCAATCTGATGCTGTCGATGACCGCTGCGCTGCAAGCCCCCGTCATCATGATGAGCCAGAACCGCGCCTCGGCGATGGACCGGCTCGCGGCGAGCCATGATTATGAAGTGAACCTGCGCGCCGAGCTCGAAATCGTGCGGCTGCATCACCGGCTTGATGAGATGCACAAGGAAGTGAAGGCGCTTGTCGAAATATTGTCGAAACGGTGATCCGTAACGTAGGGGATTGCACGCCTGTGATAAGCGACTAGGTTCACGGGTAACAATAAGTCTTAGGGGACGTTTATGATTTTCGGCCGCGTCAAATCGCTCGACGCCATTTTGCGCACAGCGGAGAAAAAGTCGCTCACGCGCTCGCTCGGCGCGTTTCAGCTGACGATGCTCGGCATTGGCGCTGTTATCGGCACCGGTATTTTCGTTCTGACTGCGGAAGCCGCGCAAAAGGCCGGACCGGGCATGATGGCCGCGTTCGTCATCGCGGGCATCGTCTGTGCCGTTGCCGCGCTTTGCTACGCCGAAATGGCTGCAATGGTGCCGGTGTCGGGATCGGCCTACACCTATAGCTATGCCGTTATGGGCGAATTGATCGCGTGGATGGTCGGCTGGGCATTGATCCTCGAATATGCGGTGGCCGCAGGTGCCGTGTCGGTCGGCTGGTCGGGTTATGTCGTTGGCTTGCTCGAAAATGCGTTCAGCATGGATATTCCCGATGCGCTGGTGCTCGGGCCCTATGATGGCGGTATCGTCAACCTGCCCGCCATGGGCATTGCCGGCCTTGTCACTTGGCTTCTGGTGATCGGGACGCGCGAGAGCGCGACAGTCAATTCGATTCTCGTCACGATCAAAGTTGCGGCGCTGACGTTGTTCGTCATTCTCGCCATACCGGTCATGAAGATGGAGAATTTCACGCCATTCTCCCCGCTTGGTTTCGGTGGTGTTTCCGCAGCGGCAGCCTCGATCTTCTTTGCCTATGTCGGTTTCGATGCCGTTTCGACGGCAGCAGAAGAAACAAAAAATCCCCAGCGCAACATGCCGATCGGGTTGATCGGATCGCTGGCAATCTGCACGGTCTTTTACCTGCTCGTCGCGGCAGGCGTCATCGGCAGCGTTGGCGCACAGCCGGTCATGGATGCGGCCGGCATCGCACTTGCGCCGGGAAGCAAAGAATTGTCGGAAGCATGCGGTGCGCTCGCTGCGCAGGGTCGCGAACAGGTTGTCTGCTCGAAAGAAGCACTTGCATGGACGCTGCGTGAAATCGGCTGGCCACAGGTCGGCAATCTGATCGGACTGGCCGCTGGTCTTGCCTTGCCCTCGGTCATCCTGATGATGATGTTCGGTCAGACGCGCATCTTTTTCGTGATGAGCCGCGATGGTCTGCTCCCGCAGATGTTTTCGAAGATCCACCCGAAATATCATACACCGCACGTCATCACGATCCTGACAGGCATTTTCGTGGCGCTGTTTGCGGCGTTCTTCCCGGTCGGCAAGCTCGCGGATATTTCAAACTCGGGTACGTTGTTTGCGTTTGCCGCCGTGTCGATTGCGGTGCTGGTGCTGCGCCGCACCGATCCGAGCCGCAAACGCCCGTTCCGGACGCCTGCGATCATGGTCACCGCACCAGTCGCGATCGCCGGCTGCGTCTATCTGTTCTGGAGCCTTGGTGTGGATACCAAGCTGATGTTTGTCGGCTGGGCAGCGATCGGCCTGGTCGTCTACTTCGCCTACAGTCGCAACCGCAGCCATGTCGGCCTCGGCCATGACGAAGTGCATGAACTCGACGCCGACATTCCGCCAACGTCGGTGCCGCCAATCGCTTAGGCCCGAAGCCTAAGCAAGCCGCGCGTCGACCAGCGCCCTGAGGTCTGCCTCGGGGCGCGGCCCGTAGTGCGATATGACTTCGGCAGCGCAGACCGCACCCATGACAAGGCTGTCATGCAACGAGCGGCCCTCGGCCTGGCCGCTCAGGAACCCGGCGGCAAACAAGTCTCCCGCACCCGTCGTATCGACGACCTTCGCAACGGGCTCAGCGGATACCCGCGCATGCTCGCCACCCGAATGCGCTTCGGCGCCATGTGCGCCGTGCGTGACGACCAGCGTCGGCACTTTGCTGGACAGCGCTGTCACGGCTGACGCCACATCGTCAGTGCCCATCAGCGCGTGCACTTCGCTGTCGTTCGAAAAAAGGATGTCGATCAGGCCATCGTCGATCAGGCGGCGGAAATCATCGCCATGCCGCGAAATGCAGAAAGCATCGGACAGGGTGAAGGCAACTTTGCGTCCTGCCGCGCGGGCAATGTCGATCGCAGCGCGCATCGCGGCGCGCGGTTCTTCGGGATCCCACAGATAGCCTTCGAGATAGAGGATCGCGCTGTCGGCGATCAATTCCGCGTCAATCGCGGCGGCGGGCAGGAACTGCGAAGCGCCCAAAAAGGTGTTCATCGTACGCTGGCCATCGGGCGTGACAAGGATCAGGCAGCGTGCCGTCGCCGGGTCCGCCGAACGCGCGGGTGTATCGAAGCGGACGCCGATCGCGCGAATGTCATGCGTGAAGACTTCACCAAGCTGGTCGCTCGCCACTTGCCCGACAAAACCGCATCTGCGACCCAGCGCGGCCATGCCCGCAATCGTGTTTGCCGCCGACCCGCCCGAAATTTCCTTGCCCGGCCCCATGCGCCCGTAAAGTTCCGCCGCGCGGGCATCGTCGATCAATTGCATCGAACCGCGCGAGAGGTTTTCGCTGACGATGAAATCCTCGCTCGCGCTGGCGATCACGTCGACAATGGCATTGCCGATGGCAGTTACGTCATATTTGGTGGTCATATGTACCTTTCGTGCGGTCCGATCATGCAAAAAGCACCGCGTCCCTGAGCTTGTCGAAGGGCTGTCCTTTACTTCGCTCGTTCAAAAGGGGAAGGGCAGGCCTTCGACAAGCTCAGGCATACGAAAGTTTTCTATGCGGTGGTTTCCCCTGTTTTCTCTGCTGGCCCTTTCAGCTTGCGCGACCACGCCGCCACCCAAGCCGCGCGCGGTGCCCACGGTCAGCGTGCCGATGCGCCCGACGGGCCTCGAGCGTGTGCTGGGACAGGATGCGCGCGCGCTGGCGGCACTGTTTGGCACGCCCGATCAGGATGTGAAGGAAGAGACTGCCCGCCGCCTGCAATATGCCGGGCCGTTCTGTATTCTCGACACCTATCTGTATCCGCCCAAAGCAGGGGCAGAACCGGTC
>JAYWFN010000279.1:0-17722 GCA_043778785.1 Sphingomonas sp.
CCGCTCGACCAGTTCACCGATGAAAATGTCTCGTCCAACCAGGCACGCGATTATCTGGTCGAGCATTATCCGCGCGACGTGATGCTGGTCGATACCGGCAGTGAACTGCTACTCGCCCCGATTGCGCAAGGCGAAGACAGCGAACCGACGTCGCCGCGCTGGCTGGCGGACTATGGTGCTGCTGGCGAAGAACTAAGCGCCGAATTGCTAGAAGAGCGCGTTCTTCCCGCTGCGCGCGAAAAAGTGGCAAAAGCGCGGCTCCAGACCCTAGCCACGATGGTCCTGATGGGGATCAACCGGATTGTCGTGAAAGACGGCACAATCGCCGCGCGCCTGCGCTTTCGCGCGGCAGCGTCGGACCGGGCAGCCGTCCAATATGCGAGCGGTGGCGATCCCCAGACGGGCAGCGAAAGCTGGGGGATGCGCAGCTCGGCGAGCGATCCTCTGCCATCGACCAAAGTTTCGACTGTAGGTGTCAACGTCCAGTCCGACAGCGAGCTGAAGGCCGAGCTGTTCGGCGAAGTCAAAATCAACTTTGCCTCTGAAACAGTTCCGCTCGACCGCTTTGTCGACGACGCGCAGCGCACACTGCTCGAACGGCATTCGCGCGCGATCCCGAGTGCGCCCGCAGCATCGCCCGTGCGCCTCGTCAGCAGCACGCCGGAACCCGTAGCGGCAGCACCCGCCCCACCGCCAGCACCAGCGCCAGCGCCGGCACCGCCCGCATGACGCAGCGCCGCGCCCTATCTGACATGCTGGTCGATGTTGCCGACGGTGTGCTCGGGATGCGCGTGCCCGACGGGTTGCGCGCGACGTCGATGGAAGTTGCGTTGCCCGTCGAGATCGAAATCGCAAAGACGAACGACGGCCCCGAATTCCGTGCCGAACTGCTGCGCTTCATCACACGCACCTCGTTTGACATTGCGCCGAGCCGGATGATCGTGCGCTGGGCCGAGGGGGTCGCGCCATGAACCCCTATGCCTCCACAGCTGCAGCAATCGAGCCTGCGCTGCCGCTCGAGAATTTCATTCAGGCAGTGCAGTCACAACTCGACAAGGCGCAGACCGCAATGACGCTGAAGGCGCGCAACCTGAACATGCCGCTGACCTTCGCGATCAAGGACATTTCGCTCGACCTGCGCGCGCACGTTGAGTTTGCCAAAAGCGAAATCCGCATCCGCCCCGCCAGTGCGAGTGATGTCGAAGCCAGCATGTTCCACCTGGTCTTTGCCGCGATCACGCGACCGATGATCGAGGAAAATGCCATGCAGATGGCAGCGGACGATCCCGATGACCGCAATATCGATGACATCGAGGACGACAGCCTGAGCGAAGACGAACGCCGCAAGCTCGAATGGGTCGGTGTGCGCACCGTCAGCAAGTTGCGCGAAATGGAAGCACAGGGCGGCGCAAATACCGTTCAGCGCGTCACCGGCCTTCCCGTCAACCGATTGCGCGCGGCGTTGGCGCGAGCCTCCGCGCCGTTGGTCGACTATGTCACACCGGTCGACCGCGAGCCCGGCGACACGAGCGATGGACCACCGCTGATCCGGCTGCGCGGGCGCAATCTGATGGGCGGTGGTGGTCGGCCGCATGTAACGCTTGGCGGCGAGGCGATGGCCGTTGTCAGCGCGACGGACCGCGAACTGCTGATCGCGCCGATGCCGCATCAATGGTCCGGCGAATTGGCGGTGACGCCACCGACCGGCCCCGCAACGGCACTGGCGTTCGACTTGTCGCCCTTTGCACCGAAGCCGGAGGCAGGAGCATGACGATCCGCGCTCTTGCCATGCCATGGGCAGCACCCGGCGACCGGGTTTTCAGCCTGCCGCGCGACGTCCTCATCACCATGGCGTTGGGCGAGGACCCCGCCGACGTCCCCGCGTTGTTCGACGTCCGGCGCGGGCAGGCGCAAGCGGTCACAAAGATCGATGGCGGACCAATTGACCGCATCGTTGGTCGTCTTGCCGGAGGCTTCCGCGCCGCGCGAGTCCACGCCGCCGCAGCGTCGATCACCAGCCCCGGTCGGCGCCACTGCAATTATGACGCCGCCGAACAGGTTTCGGGCCTTGCCCGCAGCTTCATCCTGCGCGTGCCGCATGGCACACCCATCGGTGAACTCGCGCTCGAACTCGGCCAAGTTGCAACCGTCACGTCCGCCAGCCCGAATTATGTCGCAGTTACACCGTTCGACATGCGGCCTGATCCGGCGACTTTCATCGATCCGTCGGACGAGGCGGCAATGGCACCGCGCGCGATGGTGCGCGCGCCCGAGGCATTGCGCTTCGAACCCGGCGATCCAGCTGTCCTGATCGGGCTGGTTGATTCAGGCGTCGCGCTCGATCACCCCGAAATTCAGGGGCGGATGCGGGCAGGCTATGACACGGTCCAGATGGGCGCCGACAGCGTGTCGGGCGGCATCGAACTGCTTGGCGACCATGCCCGGTTCGACACAAACCCGACAGATCGCTTTGTTGGTCACGGCATGGGCTGCGCCGGGATCATCGGCGGCCTTGGTGTGCGCATGCCGCAGGGTTTGGCGGGGCTGGCGCAGATCATCCCGCTGCGCGCGCTGGCAGCGGCGCGCGTTACGGGCAAGGACAAAGCGATCGGCCTTGGTGCCATCGCCGATCTAGATGCGGCCGTAAAACTGGCCGTCGATCTGGGCGCCAAAGTCATCAACATGAGCTTTGGCACTGACGATTCGGCGCTGTCGAATGCCAGCCCCAAACCGCATGCCGATGTCGTGCGCTATGCGCTGGATCGCGGTTGTATCCTGGTGGCGGCGAGCGGCAACAATGGTCGTGAAACCAAATATTGGCCCGCCGCATTCGACGGCGTCATTGCGGTCGGCGCGTGCACCGCCGAACGGCAGCCAGCGGCTTTTTCGACGCGCGGTGACCATGTCGCGCTGTGCGCGCCGGGCGAAGAAATACTGAGCTGTGGCCTGACCGGATACAGCCGCGTGACCGGCACCAGTTTTGCCGCGCCGTTTGTCGCCGCAACGGCGGCACTGCTGGTGGCGCGGGGTCAGCGACGTGCCTGCCCGGTCGATGCCGCGCTTGCCCGTGATGTGTTGACGCGATCCGTGCAGCCATTCGCCAGTGGCACCGGCGGTGGCTGCGGGTCGGGAATTCTCGATGCTGCCGCTGCATTGCAAACGCTCGATACGATGATCGACCAGATCGTCGCCGACGACCCCGGCCAGATCGAGGACGGATGATGCGAAACCACCAGAATTTACGTGTGAACTTTAGTGACTCAGGAGGTTGAAATGGTTGCCATCACAAATATTCGCTATCGCGACATCGCCCAATCGGAAGCCGCTGAACGCGAACGGCTGCGAGCGCGCCTTGATCAGTTGAACAAGATTGCGGAAAAATCACGCGGACTGAATACCGAAGAAGCAGCCCAGCAAGCGCGGATCGAAGCGATTCTGACAGTGATCTTTGGCAGAGATGCCGACGACAAGAACGACAAGCCTGCTGTCAAAGGCGACGACACCGAGCTTTGCGGACGGCTGTTTGTTGCGGTGCGCGATCATTTCAACAGCAAGTCGGGCCTTTTGGAAGGCCAGCTCAACAACCATGCAAATGGCGTGTTAAGCGGAACTGTTTCCCAGGGCAGCTTTACGCAGGCATCAAGTTGCAAAGCTGCGCTGACGATGGGGTTGCTCATGCTCGATACAGAGCTTGATGATCTACCATTGGTCATTGCTTCCGACACACCGTCGGTTACAGCCGCAGCAAAAGTTGCGGGCAAGGACGTTGCGGGCGATACAAGCAACGAAGCGAAGCCCGCCCCAAACCCTCACCGGATCACGTCTTCAACCATCGGACCCAAGGCGTCGGCGTTCAACAAGGCGTTCTTTGCTGCTATGGGCGAAGCAGATTCAATGAGCGTGCTGGCCATGCTCATCTTACCCTTGCTGGCAAGGGAAGGCGATCCGAGCAGCCGCGACAAGGTTCCTGCCACAGTCGATGCGGCCGAATTTGCCCGCGTTATGCGCGCATTGACCAATGCCGGCGTAACCCCGGCAGAACCCCAGTTGAACCGCCGCATGAACGAAGCGCTGAATGTTATCCAGAACCGCTTTACCGACGGCTCGACAGTCGAGTTGGGGATTGACCTGCCCGATCTGGAGGATGCCGCCGAATTCGGTATCGTTCCCGACAATGTCCGGTTGATGGGGCCGATGATCTGCGCCGCCATGTTCGATGAGCTCAAGGCTTTCGAAGTCGTCGACAAGCTGGTCGAACTGTTCCAGCAGGGCATGCTGACCATCGGCAACGGCGTTGCCGGCAAAGCGCTCTACAAATATTGGAAAGACGCGCCGAACCGCATGTCGGACGCCGAACGTCGCAATTTTTACGCGATGACGATGGGCGTTCCCGGCGGTGATGCGGGCGGGACGGCGAACGGCGAGTTTAACGACCTGTGGTTGCGCTTCGTTTCGTCTGTGTCCTCGTTCATCCGCCAGAACGAGGTTGATCGCTTGCTCCGTGCCAGCCTGCCGTCTCCGATCAGTCACCAGCAAGTGCGCAAAGCCGCGCGCGATCTGGCCGTCAACTTGTCGTTGCACGGTTATGGCATGGCTTATTATGCCGCACTCGACCTGCAGGCGCAGATCAAGTTCATGATCGGCCTGCTCGGCGATAAGGAAGTGATGGCCAATTACGGCGCACGCGACATGTGGCAGGTCGTCGATCAAGTCGCGACACTCGAACTGGGCGGCGCAAAGACCAGCTCGCGATATCGGACGCTGGCGACGTGCGGCACGATCATTACGGCATGGCTGGCCAACAACGCCGACCGAATCCGCCGCGCAGGTGGGCCGCTGATCGATATCGACGAAGTGCGCCAGCCCAAGCCGCGTCTCGACGGCACGCGGGCGACAACCACGCCGACCGATGCCGATCTCGTCAATGCCTGCGAACTCTGGCTTGCCGACACGGCGACGGGCGACTCTGTTATCGATCAGATGTCGCAGCCGCGCGAGACGCCAGTGATGACGTCGCGGCCCGTGCAAATCCCGTCGATCGCACGCGACATGCTCGCGGACCTGCCGGGCATGGGCCTCGCCTATCAAAACACGCGGCACTGAAAACCGGGGCCGCCTGGTCGATGACAGGCGGCCACAGAAAATGAGGATCATGCAATGGCGTATCCATCCCGAATTCCGCTCGCTGCCAAGGTAACCAACCGGCTGCTGGCGGCAGCGCACTCACTGGGGACCGCTGACCCGGTGCGACCGATAAAACGGCTCATCGACAGCACATTTGCCTTGCCCGAGGGCGACCCGCGCTATGGCAACAACGCGCTGACGCCGATGGCAGCACCCATTGAGCCGAGTTTTTCGGAACTGCAACCCAATGTCTTGCGATTCACAATCGAGCCCCTCGGCCCCGACGCCAGCGGTGTTGACCGTCGCGACGAATCGACACGCGAAATGCGGCGCCTGATCAGTGAGTATTTCGGACGCGAAGCGCTTCACTGGTTTGACCGACAATCGGAAGCATGGCGTGGCTTCGGCACCGGTGGCAATCTCGGCTATGGGGCATTTTTTGGCACGACCAGCGACCGTGACGGGCTGGCCGCTGCCAAAGTCTATTACGAAACGGGGAACAGCCAGCTTTCGGCGCTGCCCGCCGGACTGCTCAACATCGTGCGGACAGTGACGGCACTGATGCCCGATCTTCGCCCCCTGTTCACGACATTATCGGCGATGCGCCGCGAAGGCGGGCAACGTCTGACATTTGTGCAACCCAAGGCACTCAAACTGGGGGATTTCCAGCCGGTCCTCGACGCGCTCGGCCTTGGCGACCGGATGCCCGGCCTGCTCCAGATGATCGGACTGACGCTCGGCGGGCGTTTTGACCTGCCGCCCAATTCCTGTCTGGTGGCATTTGGTCAGGACGCGCAAGGTTTTCCCGAATTCGAGCTTTACGTCATGCTCGGCATGGTTCCCGATGTCCCGCCCAATTTCCTGCAACTGCTCAGCCTTGGCCTCAACGAGCGGCCGCGCGAGCTGCTTGCGCTCGAGCGCTGGCTGTCTGCCTTCACGCCCGATGACGATGTCTGGCCGGGACATTTTTCGATCCTGTCGCTGCGAACGGGCGTAAGCGCGCCACCGCGCGTCTCGCTCTACCTCCGCCCCGCTGAATTCGAAGTGCCGATGCGGGCTCTGCAAGCCGCTTGAAATCTTAAACATATGCGAGGTCCGTTATGTCCGCCGCTGCTGCAAAACCCCTCCCCGATCCAACCGTGCGTCAAGCCGTTGCCGACCTGCTGACCCGGTCGCCGGCTTATCATGCGCTGTCGCCAGAGAAGAAGCGCGAGGTCGCACAGGCCACCGCGCTGGTTGCGGATTATCTTGCGGTGCCAGAAGGCATTCGCGGCAACATGCTTCCGGGCGGAATCGCCACGCCGCCTGCAAAGGCACTGGATGCGGCCGAGGATGCCGCAGCACGGGCTTCCAACGACGCCCAGCGCAAGTCGAATTTCGATGCCGTTGCTGATGTCGGGAATAGTCCGGTTCAGGCTACCATGGCACGCGAAACCGCCGAAGTGGCCGGGATGTTGATGACTAAGATCAATTTTCCGACCTTCGTTGGCACGCTGATTGAGGGGGTGTTCCACGCCATTGTCAGATCTTCGATTGAGCAGATGGAAGCCTATACCGCGATGATCGCTTCGGTTGCCAAATCGCTGAAGCAGTTCACCGACGACAATGTCAGCGAAAATCAGGGCCGCGACCATATGGTTGAAAAATTCCCCGATCTGTTTGAAATCGGTGAAGATGACATGAGCGACAGCCCTGGACCACGGCTGCAATTGCGCGAAGGTGTCGATGAATCCGTCGCTTTGAAACGCATGAATTCGATGCAATTCGAAGATGGCAATGTCATGAAGTCGATGGACCTTAGCGACGAGAATGTCGAAAAGGCGCTGGTCATGGCAGCGCGCATGCAACTCGCCAAACAGCGCCAGCAATTGATGGCATCGATGGTTCTGATGGGAATCAACCGCATCGTCATCACCGACGGCAAAATCAGCGCCAAGATTATGTATGATTTCAAAGCGACCGATAGTTCCAAAAAGCGGCGCTCTGCTCAGGCGCAGGATTATGCCCGCGACCGCTATGGCAATCTGCAAACGACGCGAACGGGTGAGGAAACCAACGAAACAAGCGACAAGGTCGATTCAAAAGGCAAATGGGGTCAGGACGACGGTCAATATAGTTATAATGCCGATTATTATTCTAAAGGCACCTACAAGTTCGAAGACAAGCCGGTTGTCACGGCTTCGAGCACCGCCTCCGAAGCCAGCGAAGCAACGCTGCAGACGCGCGTCAACTTGACTGGCGCGGTCGAAGTCAATTTCAAGAGCGACTATCTACCGCTCGACAAGATGGCGACGCCGGGGATGATTGCGGCGATTCAGGGCAATTCGACGCCAGTCGATCCCAATGTCGTGCCGTCGGCGAGAAACGCGCCCGCGCCGGTGACAAATGGCGCGGCAGCGCCCGCGACTGCACCGGTGGCTTGAGATCATGGTCGCAACCGCACCAACGCGCGCGCCGCAACCGCCATCTCCGTCGCCCTGGACAACACCGCAGGCGCTGGCCGCCGTCCGCCCGCAGGTTCAGCAGCTCTTGCAGAACATCCCCAATTTCAATGGCCTCCCCGATGACGAGCGCCGCGAACTGGCGGCCAACATGGTCAAGGTCATGGCCTATATCGCCGATCCGAACGGGATCGTGACCGAAACGACACAACAAGCGCCGCTACCTGCCCCAGCGCGCGCGCTTGCTGATGATGAAGCAATCACGCGGATGAATGCGGTGGCGGACAGCTCGCCAGGCCAAGTCGGTTTCAAGGCCAACGCTGGGCGCGAAGGCGTGCAGATGTTCGGCGATATGGTTCAAAAGGTCGATTTTCCCAAGTTCGTCGGCGGCCTCATCAAGAATGTGTTTCAAGCGATTGTCGAAAGCTCGATCGAACAAATGCGCGCTTATGGGGAGCTGATTGCCAATGTCGCCAAGACTGTCGGTGATTTCGCCAATGACAATATCAGCACGTCCGCTGGTCGCGATTGGCTCGCGGAGAAATATCCCGATGTTCTTCAAATCCAGCCTGGCGGGCAGTCGGATAGCCTTGCCGAAGGCGACCCGGCACCGGCACCACCAGCCGTGCTGACAGCGACCGGTGATAATCCCGAGGTCCGGCTTGCCGAAATCAGTCGCGATCTCGGCATCCCCCCGATCAAGGACATCAGCGATCCTCAAGCGGAACTTAAGATCGTCACGGCCGCGCGACAACAAATGGCCAAGTCGCGGCAACAGATGCTTGCCTCGATGGTCATGCTGGGCATCAACCGCATCGTGATCACCGACGGCAGCATCAATGCCAAAGTCATCTTCTCGATGCGCGCCACTGACACGGCCAAACGCAAGTTTACAGCGCAGATGAGCGATACAGAATCATCGCGCAACAAAAACACGGTTAGTGCGAGTTACGGCGGCTGGATGTCACCCGTCGATGCCAGCATGACCAACGAAAACGAACAAAGCCATGTCGCCACAGTCGGTTCCGCGCTTGACGAAACCAGCGAGAGCAAGGCCGAGGTCAAAGCAAATTTGACCGGCGAAGTCCGTGTCAATTTCAAGAGCGATTATCTGCCAATGGATAAAATGGCGACACCCGAAATGATGGCGACGATCCAGGGCAATTCAATGCCCTATAATCCGAACGCCAAAGCACCAGCGACCCCATGACCGCACGTCCGCCCGATGCAAGTGCGGCGGGCGACCGGATGCTCGACAGCGCGCTACGCAAATCGCAGTCGCTGCTCGGCGCGGCACAGGCGTTTGCTGTCGGCCTCGACGAGCTCGGCGACATCGATCTGCCGCCATCGCTGCACGGCGCAATCGACCAGGCGCAGATGCGCGCTATTGCCAGCCTGTATCTCGCAAGCGAACTTGAATCAGCGGGTGTCGTGCCGGTGGTCGAACAGCTGAGCGGATTGGCGCGCGGCGGGGGTGGTCTGTCGATTGACCTTGGTGGCGCCGCGCCGCTGATTGCCGACTTCTGGCGCAGCCGGAACGACCGCGCGACCGCCGATGAACGCGGGCAGGTTTTTGCACGGCTGTTCGGCGGGCCCTTCGATGACCTGATGCTCGATCTCTGTGAGGCACTGTACAAACTCGACGAACTGGCCACCAATGTGAACTATGGCGGCATCGCGCAGCAAACCCGCGTTCGCAGCACCGCGACGCGGATGATGGAAACCATTGTCGAGGGCGGCGGCGGGATCACGGTTTTTGTCGCGCAGGAAATCGTGGCGTCACTGAAAGCGGCGCTGGCGATCCTCGGGCATCCCGACCTGAGGGGGGCGTTTGGTGCGCGTGACGTGTGGGGGACGATTGCCGGGATCGACCGGATGAGCCGGACGCGGCGGCCCGATCCCCGATTATTTGTCCGGCGCGGGCGTGCGGGAACGACAGTGCTCGCCTGGCTTGCCGATGCCGCGCCGCACCTGGAAAATGCAGCGGCGCTGCTCGTCGCGCTTGACCATCCAGTGATCCCGGCCGCCGTCGACTGGATGGAGGCTGCCCTGGCGATTGGCGAGACGGGTGGCGGTTTGTCACAAGCGGGTGCCCCGGTGCGCGCACTGCCAGCCTCGCCTTGGGCAGCGCTGGCGGGCTGACGATGCCCGCCCTCGCCACCCAAGCCGCACCGTCGCCCGACGTTCGCGCCGCCGTCAAAGCCCTGCTGAGCGCCAGCGCCGATTTCCATACGCTCGATCCAGACACAAAAAAGGCCATCGCCGGATCGGTCGTGCGCATTGCCGATAGCGCGCGGGCGCTGGCTACCGACATCGAAAAGCCAGAGCTGAGCCTGCCCGTCGCGCAAGCGATGAACGCAGGCAGCGACTTTTCCGGAGTCGCCGCCGACAAAGTGGCGGGCACAACGAAAGCGATCCTCGAGGCCGTCAGCTTTCCCCGCTTCGTGACCGAACTGATCAACGGCGTGTTCAAGGCGATGAACGATTCGAACCAGCAACAGCTCGCCAGCTATATCGAGCTCATCCAGAATGTCTCGAACACGCTTGACGGCTTTGCCGATGCCAATGTCGGGATCAGCGGCGCGCGCGCATGGCTGGCCGAGCGCTTTCCGGGATCGTTTGTCGTCCAGGGCGACGAGGATCTGAAACCCGAGCCGGGCATGTCGGCCGAAGAAAAGAAAGAACTTCAGGCCGAGCGCGATGCCTCGACGCGGCTGCGCCTCATCGCTGGCGCGTCGATGCCAACGCCCGCTGCGCTGAAAGCCGCCTTCGGCATGGGGCCGGACGAGACGGCACCATCGGCAGGCGATCCCGAAAGCCTCGTGCCGCTGGCGCGCACGGCCATTGCCAAGAACCGCCAGCAAATGTTGTCCACAATGGTCATGATGGGGATGCAGCGGATCGTGATCGAAAGCGGACGGCTGAGCGCATCAATGCGGTTCCATATCGACACGCGATCGGCCGCCGCATCCGATGTCGGGTCGAGTTTCGATACGCGAACATCGACCGATGCCTCGGCGGGCGCGAAGTTCGGGCCGTGGGGAATCGAGGCCAAGGTTCAGAGCACCATCGGCTATGTCTCGACAAACCGCAGCCAGACAACCGAGGAAATGAACACCGACCTTGACCTCGCATCGAATGTCGAGCTCATTTTCAAGACCGATTATGTCCAGCTTGACCGGCTGGCGGGCGGGCCAACGCAGGAGCGCATCCGCGTCAACGCGATGAACCCCGAGGCCGAAGCCAAACTTGCCGCCGAAGATCGCAAGGCGCGACGGACATCGGACGATGCGGCGGAGACAGCGCGGGCGACGCGGATGAATGAAGGGCTTGC
The DNA here is from genome assembly GCA_043778785.1 of Sphingomonas sp. Lineage (GTDB taxonomy): Bacteria > Pseudomonadota > Alphaproteobacteria > Sphingomonadales > Sphingomonadaceae > Sphingomonas_O. The sequence continues at coordinate 10,900 of JAYWFN010000279.1, forward strand.
CCGGCCCGGTGCGCTGCCACCATCGGCAACCAAAGCGCCCGACACCAGCGCAAAGCCACCGCCGCCAAAACAGGAACCCGCCAAAACGCCACCGCCTGCGGGCGCCAAGGAACCTGAGAAACCCGCGCCGACGGTCGCCAAGGAACCGGCAAAAGCACCGCCGTCGAAACCAACACCGGCAAAGACGCCAGCACCCAAACCGCCTGCAAAACCAGGCGCTGCAAAGGACGACGCATTCCGGACGTCTCAATAAGTGGCGGAGCGGCAGGGATTCGAACCCTGGATACGCTTTTGGCGCATACTCACTTTCCAGGCGAGCGCCTTCGACCACTCGGCCACCGCTCCGCATATCCGATCCCGATCGTCTGCCGCGCTTGCGGCGGGCGTGAATCGGGTCGGCAACAAAAACGCCTGGAATGCGCGGCCTAGACAGGCGCGGGCGGATGCGCAAGGTTGGTGGTCATGAAAACACTTTTGATCCTTGCCGCTGCGGCGGCTGCCACGCCTGCGCCGAAGCCTGCGCTTGCCCCGTCGCAGATTGTGGCGGCGGCACCCAAGGGGGATTGGGTAGCGATTGCGGCCTCTGATTTACTTGTAATGGACCTTGCGTCGGGCAAGCGCGTCATGATCCAGCTGATGCCGCCGCCCTTTTCGCAAGGGTGGGTCGGCAACATCCGCAAACTCGCCGCCGCGCGCTTCTGGGACGGGACGAGCATCAACCGCGTGCAGGACAATTATGTCGTGCAATGGGGCGATGCGACCGAGAAGAAGGCGTTGCCTAACGGTTTGATCAAGGTGCCGCAGAGCGAGTATGTCGTGTCGGCGAAAGGTGCTTTTGTAAGTCAGGTTCTTGAAGACCCGGCACCGGCACCCTTCCTTTTTCCGGGAATGCGATATTTTTATCGACCAAGCACGGCCGACTCTTTTCGCGTGATCACCGGTTTCGCTCGAGGTTTTCAATTTGGCCAAGGGGACGCTAACAGGGACGGCATTCCTACGTGGCCCGTCCATTGCTACGGCATGGTCGGCGTCGGGCGCGGGATGCCGCCGGATACGGGAACGGGGGCGGAGCTTTATACGGTGATCGGCCATGCGCCGCGGCACCTCGATCGCAATATCGCGCTCGTTGGGCGGGTGATCAGCGGCATCGAACATCTGTCGAGCCTGCCGCGCGGGACGGGTCCGCTGGGCTTTTATGAAAAGCCCGAGGAGCGCGTGACGATCACGTCCATCCGCATCGGCACCGAGGTCAAGGATGTGCCGCGATACGAATATCTTTCGACCGAAAGCGCATCGTTTGCGGCCTATGCCGATGCACGGGCGAACCGGCGCGATCCGTTCTTCATCGTGCCCGCTGGCGGGGCGGATATTTGCAATATTCCCGTGCCGGTGCGGGTCTCGAAGTAAGGAGAAGGGGTTCACCCAAAGGACCAAAGGACTTAGTGACTATGGCGTCAGCCCATTCAAAACGAGCCGTTGCCATCAATTGGCTGCCATCAATTGGCTGCCATCAATTGGATGTCGTTGCGTGCCGGACGCATGCCTGCCGGACAGGACAATATCTTTGGTGCTTTGGGTGAACCGCGAAAAAGACCGGTTCCAGCGTCGGTATCGTGTCGGATTTCTTTACGAAGGTTACGAAGGTGACACGACGCAGGCCACGCAAAATGCGCGGGAGCGGGGGTTTGGGGTCAACAGTTGGAAAGAGCCGACTCGGAGCGTAGCAAGTGCCTTTCATGTAGGACAGGGGACGTTCGCTAAAACCGTAGTCCTGAGCCTGTCGAAGGACGGTTAACGCGGACCGTCCTTCGACAGGCTTAGGACTACGGTTTTCGCTTGCCCCTACTTCAAAACCATCCGGTCGCCCTTGATCTCGACGGTACCCACGCGCTTCAGCCCGCTTTGGCCGAGCAGCGAGACCTTCATATCGCTGTTGACGATCACGCCTTCGACGTTTGCGGCGTCGGTCGTGCCGACGATGACATGGTCGAGCATGATCGGTTTGAGCGCGAGTTTGCCACCGGCGCCCTGCCCCGTTTCGGTGAAATCGGCGTCGGTGAACGGGAGGCCGATTTTTGCCGCATCGGCTTTCGACAGCGCGACGCTCGACGCGCCGGTGTCGACGAGGAAGCGGATCACGGTGCCGTTGACTTGCGCATCGGTATAAAAATGGCCGTCGGGCGCGCGGGTCAGCGTGAAATCGCCGCCGTTCATGGGCGCGGGCACAGGGGTTGAGGTCTGGACGACCACAGGCGCGACGGGCGCGGACGGGGCGCGCGGGCTGAAGATCGCCACGAGGACCGCGCCACCGACAAACAGGGGAACCAGTTTCGACATGGCCGCAAGCATAATCGCGCACGCTTTACGAAGCGTTGCGATTGCGGCGTGTGGCGGCTAGGCGCGGAAACGATGGATTATGTCAGCACCAGGGGGCGCGCCGAGGCGCTGGGGTTTGAAGACGTGACGCTGGCCGGGTTGGCGAGCGACGGCGGGCTGTATGTGCCGCGCGTGTGGCCGACGCTGAGCCGCGACGTGATCGCGGGGCTGGCGGGGAAGTCCTATGTCGAAACCGCCGTCACCGTGATGTTGCCGTTTGTCGGCGAGGCGCTTTCGGAAGATGAATTGCGGTCGCTGTGCACGCAGGCTTATGGCCGGTTTGCGCATGACGCGGTAACGCCGCTGGTCCAGCTTGACGAGCGCAACTGGTTGCTCGAGCTGTTCCACGGGCCGACGCTGGCGTTCAAGGATGTCGCGCTGCAATTGCTCGGGCTGTTGTTCGAGCGGTTCCTGTCGGGCCGCGATACACATCTGACGGTGGTCGGCGCGACGTCGGGCGATACCGGATCGGCGGCAATCGATGCGCTGGCGGGGCGCGCCAAAGTCGATGTCTTCATGCTCCACCCGGCAGGCCGCGTGAGCGACGTGCAGCGGCGGCAGATGACGACGGTGCTGTCGCCCAATATCCACAATATCGCCATCGATGGCGATTTTGATGATGCGCAGCGGATTGTCAAAGCGATGTTCGCTGACGCGGAGACGACCGCGCGGGTGAAATTGTCGGCGGTCAATTCGATCAACTGGGCGCGGCTGATGGCGCAGGTGGTCTATTATTTCTATGCCGCCGTCCGGCTGGGCGCGCCCGAACGCTCGGTGGCATTCAGCGTGCCGACGGGGAATTTCGGTGATGTGTTTGCGGGCTATGTCGCGGCGAAAATGGGGTTGCCGGTCGCGCGGCTGATCGTGGCGACCAACGTCAACGACATCCTTCACCGCGCTTTGTCGAGCGGCGATTACAGCTGCGGTGTCGTGACGCCGACGTCGACGCCTTCGATGGATATTCAGGTGTCGTCGAATTTCGAGCGGCTGCTGTTCGATCTTGGCGGGCGCGACGGCGCGGCGACGGCGGCACAGATGGCGGGATTTGAAGCGACCAAAGCAATGATGTTGACCAACGCGCAATCGGCAGGCGCGGCAGGGCTGTTCACCAGTGCGCGGATCGACGGCGACGGCATGGCGATGGCCATGCGCTGGGCGCACGAACATGCGGGGCAAGTGCTCGATCCGCATACGGCGATCGGGCTGGCGGCAGCGCGCGCGGCGGATTTGCCGGGTGATGTGCCGATTGTGACGCTGGCGACGGCGCATCCCGCGAAATTCCGCGACGCGGTCGAGCGCGCGACCGGCGTGCGGCCTTCGCTGCCGCAGCGTTTGTCGGGATTGTTTGATCGTGAAGAGCGGTATGACAGCCTGCCTGCGACGCTCGAAGCGGTGCGGGGGTATGTATTGGAGCGGTCCTAGCAAGCCCGCATCCCTGAGCTTGTCGAAGGGCTGTCCTTCTTCATGCGATGATCAAATAGAAGGACAGGGCTTCGACAAGCTCAGCCATGCGGAGTAACTTTGTGAATCTCGTCACGCTGACCGGCGAACCATGGGCGGATTATGGCCTGATTGACTCAGGCCACGGTCGCAAGCTCGAACGATATGGCCCATACAAATTCATCCGCCCCGAGCCGCAAGCGATGTGGGCCCCGGCGCATGAGACATGGGATGCCGATGGTGCATTCGTGCCGGGATCGGACGAGGACGGCGGCGGGCGGTGGGAGTTTTCGCGTGACGTGCCTAAGCAGGGCTGGCCGCTGGCTTGGGATGGCCTGACCTTTACCGCGCAGACGACGCCGTTTCGCCATCTGGGCTTTTTCCCCGATATGATGCCCGTTTGGGACTGGGCGAAATCGAAATTGCACGGCCCATCCGAGTGCCTCAACCTGTTCGGCTATACCGGGGTCGGATCGCTGGCGCTGGCGCGGGCGGGGGCGTCGGTCGTTCATGTCGATGCGTCGAAGAAATCGGTCGAGGCGGCCAAGGCCAATGCGGTGCTTTCGGGGATGGCTGATAAACCAATCCGCTGGCTGATCGACGATGCCGCCAAGTTCACCGCGCGCGAAGTGCGGCGCGGGCGGCGTTACGACGGGATCATTCTCGATCCGCCCAAATATGGTCGCGGGCCGGAAGGCGAAGTGTGGCGGCTGGAGGAGGATCTGGCCGGATTGGTCGCCAATTGCCGCGCGCTGGTTGATGACAAGTCGGCGTTCGTGTTCCTGACTGTTTACGCGATCCGGATGTCGGCGCTGGCGATCGGCGAGCTGATGCAGCAAGCGTTTGGCGATTTGCCGGGGACGGTCGAGGCGGGCGAACTGGCCGTGCACGAGGAAGCGCGGGGATTGGCGCTGCCGACGGCCATTTTTGCGCGGTGGTCTAATTCCTAATACTTCTTCGCGCCTTTCCTTCTTCTTCGTGCCTTCGCGTGAACCCCTTACACTCGCGCGGCGGCATGCGCTGAATCACAAGGAAAGTGTTTCGCGCAAAGGCGCAAAGAAGAAGGAAAGGCGCGAAGAATTTGGGGCCTGCGGCGCTATTCCCTTAATCCTTTGAGCGCCGCACCCGTGGCGAATGGCGCTATGGCCACCAAGAGCAGCGACGCCGCTGCCAGTAGCTTGAGGCCACCGATGCCTGACGGGCCCAGACTCCCGGCGCCGAAGATCAGGATCGGGATGGCGAGCGGGAGCATGAGCAGGCCGGTCAGCGCCGATGCGCCGCGCAGGCCGCTGGTCAGGCTGGCGATCATCACGCCGAGCGCCGCGAGGCCGGGGGTGCCGAGGAGGAGGCCGATCTCGACGGTCAGCAATGTCGGGCCGTCGAGGCGGAGCAGTGCGGCGGCGGGGATCGCGGCAAGCATCAGCGCCGGGCCGAAGCCGAGCCAGTGCGCGGCGATCTTGGCAATGGCGATGATTTCGTCGGCAATGCCGCGCACGGCGAGCTGATCAAGGACGCCGCTTTCGACATCGGGCGCGATCAAACGGTCGACCGGGAGCAGCGCCGCGAGCAGCGCGGCGATCCACAAAACCCCGCCGCCGGTTTTGGCGAGCAAGGGCCCATCGGGACCGACAGCGAACGGATAAAGCGTTGCCACGAGCAGGAAAAACGCGACCGGCAAGGCAATCCCGCCGCTGCGGAAGGCCCGCGCCAGATCGCGCCAGATCAAGGTCCACATCATCCGCCGAGCGCCAGCATTTGCGCGCCGTCGACAGCGATGGGCTGGTGCGACGCGATGACGACAATCCCGCCCTGCATCCGGTGGACCGCGATCAGCCCTTCGAGCATGGCAATCGATTCGATGTCGAGGCCATTGGCGGGCTCGTCAAGCAACCAGATTTCGGCGCGTGCCGCGAGCGTCCGCGCGAGCGTGGTGCGGCGGCGCTGGCCGGTCGAGAGCATGCGGACGGGGACGCGGGCGAGATGGTCGAGCCCGACCGAGCCGAGCGCCGACATCGCGCTCGACTTGTCTATCTGCGTCCAGAAATCGAGGGCGTGATGCAGCGAAAGCGTGGGATCGAGCGCCATATGCTCGTCAGCGAGCGCAATCGCCCCTTCGCGCTTTACCGCACCCTGTTCTGCTTTCAGCAATCCGGCCGCAAGGCGCAGCAGACTTGATTTACCCGCACCATTCGGACCCGACACGATCAGCGCATCGCCCGCCGCCAGCGCGAACGACACATCGCCGAACAGGAACCGCCGCCCGCGCACGCAGGTGACGCTTTCAAATGCCAGATATTGACCGCGCCCTGTCATCGCTGCGACATAGGCGAGGCGAAGCAGAGAGGCAAAAGATGATCGAACAACTCGACGAAGACGAACGCGCGGCTGCGCTCGATCTGCTCGGCGAATGGGATTATGACGAAGCGCGCGACGCCATCACGCGACAGTTCATGTTTGCCGATTTCGTCGAAGCGTTCGGTTTCATGACGCGCGTGGCGATTTTGGCCGAAAAAGCCGATCACCATCCCGAATGGTCGAATGTTTATAACCGGGTCGAGGTGCTGCTGACGACGCATGATGCGGGCGGATTGTCGGCGCGCGATGTGGCGCTGGCCAAAGCGATTGATGCGCTGGTGGATTGATATTGCCGAAGTGCTGAGCTTGTCGAAGCACGGTTCATGCGACTTAACCGTCCTTCGACAGGCTCAGGACTGCGGATTAATTTCAACAATTTGAACAGTATCGGGTCTCCCGTTAAAGTCAGTATAATCCCCGACTGACAGGCCCATCATCGCGCGGGCGAGCGGCGCGGTAAACGTGATGCGGTTGCTCGCGGGGTCGGCTTCGTCGCTGCCGACAATGGCGATCGTGCGCGTAGCACCGTTCAGCGTAAACGTGACGCGGGTGCCGAACGCGACAGTATCGCCATTTGGCTCGGGGGCAATTTTTGCGGTCGATTCGCGGGCGCGCCAGTAGCGCAGGTCGCGCTTGATGACGTCGCGCGCCG
>JAYWFN010000280.1:0-7277 GCA_043778785.1 Sphingomonas sp.
CGGGTTCCTGACGACGCCGCTTCTTATATTTTACGGCATCCCGCCCACCGTCGCGGCTGCTTCGGCAGCGACACAGGTGACCGGGGCCAGCGTTTCGGGCGCGCTCGCCCATTACCGGCGCGGCGGCGTCGATATCCAGATGGGTGCGGTGCTGGTGGCAGGCGGGATATTGGGCGCGATTGCGGGCGCGGGCATTTTCAATCTGCTGACCAATTGGGGACAGATCGATACGATCATATTGATCCTTTATGTCGGTTTGCTGGGCAGTATCGGCACGCTGATGATGCGTGAAGCCTGGGCAAGCGTGAAAGCCAAACTGCGCGGCGAGACGCTGCCACCCAGCAAACGACGCCATCATCCTTTGGTGGCGTCGCTGCCGATGCGCTGGCGTTTTTATGCGTCTGGCCTGTATATTTCCCCGCTGGCACCGTTGCTGCTCGGCTTTGTCACCGGGATTTTGACAGTTCTCCTCGGCGTCGGCGGTGGCTTCATCATGGTGCCCGCCATGCTTTATCTGCTTGGCATGGCGACACGCGTTGTCGTGGGGACGTCCTTGTTCCAGATCCTGTTCGTGACCGCCGCGACAACGATGGTTCATGCGCTGACGACACAAGCCGTTGATATTGTGCTGGCGGCGTTGCTGCTGATCGGCAGCGTGATCGGCGCGCAAGTCGGCGCGCGGCTGGCAACCAAATTTGCGCCCGATTATCTGCGCTTGTTTCTGGCGGCGATTGTCATTGGTGTTGCGATTCGCATGGCGCTCGGCCTCGGCTGGCAGCCCGACGAGATTTACACGGTGCAGTTCGTATGAAGCGGGTGCTCGCGCTTTTGGCGATCCCGCTGCTGTCGGCGGCGGCAGAGCCTTTGCTCGTCCCGGATGTGTCGCAGCGCGAGGTCGAGATTGCCTATTCATTCACCGGCGCGGAGTTGCTGCTGTTCGGGGCGATCATCTATCCCGGCGGGCTCGTGCCCGATGGGCGGACCGACATTGCGGTTGTGCTCAAAGGGCCGCCGCAGTCGATCCTCGTGCGCGAAAAGAGGAAGCTGGCAGGACTGATCTGGGCCAATGCCGACAGTGCTCGTTTCCGGTCTGCGCCGACTTTTTATGCCATCGCGTCGTCGCGCCCGCTCGACAAGCTGGTCGATGAACGGACGGCAGCGATTTACGAGCTGGGCCTCGGCAACATCCATCTGTCGCCCGCGAGCGGCAGCGACCCGGCCGAAGCGCAACGCTTCGAAACCGGCTTTGTTGATTTGCGCGCGCGCGGGAAATTGTTTGTTGATCGTCCCGGCGCCGTCGAAATCACACGTGACGTCTTGTATCGCGCGCGCCTGAGCATCCCCGCGCGCGTTCCCGTCGGGCGTTACACGGCGGAAACCTTCCTGATCCGCGATGGTAAAGTGATTGCGGCAGCCACGCGCGACATCGAGGTGCGCAAGACCGGGTTCGAACGTTTCGTGGCGACGGCGGCGGTCAAATGGCCGTTTATCTATGGTTTGTTTGCGGTCATGCTATCGGTTGGTTTCGGCTGGGGCGCAGGCGCTTTGTTCCGGCGGTTTTAGCGGCCGGCCAGCTTTGCGGCGCGCTTGCGCCAGTTTTCGGCGAGGACGTCGAGCGAGGCTAGCGCCTGCACCGCCGCTTGGTCGGTCTTGCCATCGCCCGCGATCAACAAGCCGATGACACGCTTGACTGTCCAGTCCGGATGCGGCCGTTCGATCAGCGCCAGACTGTCGCCTGTCGCAACGACGCCCTCCTCAATGACACGGTAATACCAGCCGCAACGCCGCGACTGGACCATTGTCGCAACAACAGCCTTGCTCATCAGCCGGTGCGCTTGCTTCCAGCAAGGCTGTCGTCCCTGCGCGATTTCGACAATTGCGGTGCCCAGCCGATACCGGTCACCGATGCACGTGATGTCCTCGGTCAGCCCGATCGTCGAGATATTCTCCCCGAACGCGCCTGCCTGCTGGAGCAACGGAAACGCGCCCAGTGCCGTCTGCCAATAGGGATAGTGATCATACGGATAATGGTGGATCGCTTTGTCGGGGCCACCGTGGACCGACAGGTCCGCTTGCGCATCGCCTTCGATCCCGAGCCATGTGACGACGCGCGGACCATCGACCGGGTGCTTCGCAATCGCGCTGGTCTCGCCATCTGCGAAGTTCCGGACACTGCCGGTCAGCACTGATTCGATCACAAACACCATATATAGCGTCTACCATATTCGCTTTACCCCGCCACCCGCGCAACTCATCGTGACCCAAGGGGTCTGGCTATTTCCTCTTAACCATTCCCCCGCCAACAAGGATGCCAGGGATCGCGAGGGGTTATCAACGTGCGGATATTGGCACCGGTTTTCGGCATGTGCGCGCTGGCGCTAACGATTTTCACGCCAACGCCGGCCTCCGCTCAATATTGGCAGTGCGTCGGCTATGCCCGCCAGATCAGTGGCGTCGAAATTCGCGGCAATGCCAATACCTGGTGGAACCAGGCCGAAGGACGTTACGCCCGTGGCAGTGCTCCCAAAGAGGGCGCGGTGATGGCGTTCAAGTCAAACCCCGGCATGCCGCTTGGTCATGTTGCTGTGGTCAGCCGCATTGTGTCGGACCGCGAAGTCCTCCTCGATCATGCCAATTGGTCGCGCGGCGGCAAAGTCGAACGCGGCGTCCGCGCCATCGATGTGTCCGATGCGGGGGACTGGAGCGCCGTTAAAGTCTGGTTTGGGCCGATCGGCGATCTCGGTAAACGCGTGAATCCGGTCGCCGGTTTCATTTATCCCGACCAGCTACGTGAGATTGCGACACCGCGCCCGCAATATACCCGCGGACCGTTGATCGGCAAAGACGTGATCCAGCTGGCCATGCTCGAATTGGCATCGGCGCGCTGATCATCTAACAGCCGCACCGATGTGGCTTACCATATTGACGCCCGGCGCGGCGGACCTCCTCCGTTACGACGATTGGCGCGATCAGGCGGGACAGCTTGATCCTTTGCTGTATGCCCGAGGCGTGACCGTCGATTATGTGCCGTGGACCAGCGAGGCGCCTTTAACGTGCGATCTGGCGATCCCACTAATGGCGTGGGGGTATCACCGCGACGTTGCCCGCTGGTATGCGCAAATTGATCGCTGGACAGCGGCGGGCGTGCGCTTTGCAAATCCGCTTTCGATGCTCCGCTGGAATGCCGACAAGCGCTATCTGCTCGATTTCGCCGCCAAGGGCGTGGCCATCATTCCGACGCGATTTACAGCGGCAATCGATGCCGATGACCTGGTCGCGTCGCGGGCAGCATTCGGAACCGATGCTATTGTCGTGAAACCACCTGTCTCTGCAGGATCGGACGATACATGGTTGTTGAAGGGTGTGGACTCCTTACCAGACGCTGCGCTCGGTAGGGCCATGCTGATCCAGCCGATGATGCCCGCCATCGCGACGGAAGGCGAGTTGTCGCTTTTCTGGCTTGGCGGTGAACTGGCGCATGCGATTGTAAAACGTCCAGCCATCGGCGATTTCAGGGTTCAGCCGCAGTTTGGCGGGCAGAATGAAGCTACTGATCCGCCTGCCGCTGCGCTCGATCTGGCGGGTGCGGCTTTGGCAGCAGCTGGCAGCGACGTCCTTTATGCCCGCATCGACATGGTCGCGGACGGTGCGGGCGGCTATGCGCTTATGGAAATCGAACTGATCGAACCGTGGCTCTATCTCGATCGTGCCGCTGATGGCGGCGCGGCCTTTGCCGATGCCGTTATTCGGGCGCTGGCCCCGCGTCACGATACCAGACTTCGACCGGTCCCGTCAGCTTGATCGTCAGCGCGGCCCCCTTGCGGTCGACTTTCTTGCCAAGCGCCACGCGGATCCAGCCTTCGGAAATGCAATACTCATCGACATCATTGCGCTCGGCATCCTTGAACCGGACGCCAATGCCGCGCTCGAGCGCTTCGGCATTGTAGAAGGGTGACGATGGATGGGCGGCGATGCGATCAGGCGGTGTGTCGGTCATGCCGCGCTCGATACAGGATTTATCCGCCAGAGCAACTGAACGGCGTGCCCCTATTCGGCGTCGGCCTGCACACGCGGATGCGCATCGGCAAAGGCAGGCAGCGCCATGCACGCATCAAAGATGCGGCTGATCACCGGGTAGGGCGTCATGTCGAGCTTGTAATTGCCCGCGTTCACAACTTGCGGGACCAGCAGGATGTCCGCAAGGCTAGGCGTTTCGCCGAAGCAGAACATGCCGGTATGCGGATTGGCCGAAAGCGTGGCCTCAAGGCCTGCAAACCCCGTTGCGATCCAGTGGTTATACCAGCGGCCGACAGCGGCTTCATCCGCCGCAAACTGCTCGCGGAGATATTTCAGGACACGCAGATTATCGATCGGATGAATATCGCAGGCGATGCTTTGGGCCAGCGCGCGGACATAAGCCCGATCAGCCGGGTCCGGCGGCAGAAAGGGCGGCGCGGGGTGTGTTTCGTCAAGATATTCGATGATCGCCAGCGACTGCGTCAGCAGCGCACCGCCGTCATCAAGCACGGGGATCAGCTTGTGCGGGTTGATCGCGCCGAACGCGGCCTTAAGATGCGCGCCGTCGCGCAAATGCCACGCGTTGCTTTGATACGCGATGCCTTTGAGATTGAGCGCAATGCGGACGCGGAATGACGCTGATGACCGGTAATAGCCGTGCAGAATCATTTAATGGCGGTGCCCGGCCTTTAGCTTATAGCGCGCGCCTTCGAAACCGTCGAAAATGCCCGCGATGGCGGGGTGGTCGACGGGTTCGTCGCTGTCATCGACGACCAGATTCTGCTGGCTGACATAAGCGACATAATTGCTGTCGGCATTTTCAGCGAGCAGGTGATAGAAGGGCTGGTCTTTCGAGGGGCGGATCGATTCCGGAATCGAGTCATACCATTCGTCGCTGTTGGCGAAGACCGGATCGACATCGAAAATGACACCGCGGAAATCGAAATGGCGGTGGCGGACCACATCGCCGATGTCGAAGCGCGCGTGCGAAATCGAAGGGAGTTTGGCGTCTTTGGGAATGGCATTGTGCATGTGCATGAACGTAATTTAGGGTTTATTCGCGCCAACACAAGCGCAACAGTCGCCACACAGTCTTGGCAATGTTGATTTGCTTCGCTAAGCGCCGCTCTTCGATTTCGCCAAGGATGCTTTCGAGCGCCTTGTCCTCTGCGGAGAGGTGGCTGAGTGGTCGAAAGCACCGCACTCGAAATGCGGCGTGCCCGTGAGGGTACCCAGGGTTCGAATCCCTGCCTCTCCGCCATTACAGTGTGAAATCTTGATTGACATTCACATTGAAATGTTATTCATTCAATGAATGAGCACAGTTCTTATCGAAAAACTCCGTGCCCACGTCTCCAGTGGCGGCGTGTCGCGGTCCGGTCTTGCCCGCGCGGCGGGGCTGCATGCCAATACGCTGCGCGATCTTGATGACGCGGACTGGAACCCGACGGCCGAAACGTTGCGCAAGCTCGAAACGTATCTTGCTGCCAGTGACGATCGCCCTGCACTGGTGCCGATCGAGGAAATTATCGAGGAAGCGCGCAATGGCCGGATGTATATTCTGGTCGATGACGAGGACCGCGAGAATGAAGGCGACCTGATCATCCCGGCGCAGATGGCGACGCCCGACGCGATCAATTTCATGGCGACGCACGGGCGCGGGCTGATCTGTCTGGCCATGGCGAAGTCGCGCGTTGACCAGCTCGGTCTCGAGCTGATGAGCCGCGCGAACGGAACACGGCATGAGACTGCGTTCACCACGTCGATCGAAGCGCGCGAAGGCGTGACGACGGGCATTTCTGCGGCGGATCGTGCGCGGACAATTTCGGTGGCGATTGATGCCAGCAAGGGCGCCGATGATATTGTCACGCCCGGCCACGTCTTTCCACTGATCGCACGCGACGGTGGTGTCCTTGTCCGCACGGGACATACCGAAGCGGCGGTCGATGTCTCGCGGCTGGCGGGGCTCAATCCCTCCGGCGTGATCTGCGAGATCATGAAGGACGACGGGACGATGGCGCGGATGGATGATCTGCTCCGCTTTGCCCGTCTTCACGGGCTGAAGATGGGGACGATCCGCGATTTGATCGCCTATCGGATGCGGAACGATCATCTCGTCGAGCGTGTGTCCGAAAGCCAGTTTACGTCGGATTATGGCGGTGACTGGAAAGCGATGACCTATCGCAACAAGGTCGATGGTTCGATTAATATCGTCCTGCAAATGGGCAAGGTTTTGCCGGACACGCCAACACTGGTGCGCATGCACAGCATTTCGATTTTCGCCGACCTGCTCGGGCAGCAGGGGCCGCGCAAACGCACTTTGCAGCGCGCGATGGGCGAAATCGGCAAGGCAGGCGCTGGCCTTATCGTTCTCATTACGCCCAATGATAGCGATACACTCACCCAAGAGATCGGCGGCACGCCGCGCACCGAAATGGACCTGCGTAGTTACGGTATCGGCGCACAGATCCTTGCCGATCTGGGCGTGCACGACATGACATTGCTGACCAACGCACATCGCAATGTGATCGCGGTCGAGGGCTATGGCCTGAATATTGTGGGCGAACAACCGATTCCGGAGGCGTGATAACAACAAGTCTTGCAAGCGGCATTGCGCTTGCTTTCCTGTCGGCGTTCACAACGGCGCTTGGCCACGCCCTGCAAAAATCGGCCCGTAACAAACTCGCTGTCCGTACCCTGATGAGCGCGATCAGTCTGATTCTGTTTGTGCCGGTCGCCATTCATGTCGGATTGCCGCCGATCATGATGTTCCATTGGCTCGCAGCAAGCTGCGTGACCCATTGGGTCTATCAGATATTCCTGATCCGCTCCTATGAATTCAACGACTTTTCGGTGACCTTCCCGATTGCACGCGGCGTCGCGCCACTGGCGACTGCAGTGCTGGGCGTGGTGTTTCTGAATGACCAGCTTACTGCGACAGCGGCAATTGGAATCGGTGCCATTTCACTGGGGATTATCTCGCTTGCCGATAAGGCAGCGCTTACCGGCGCTGGTTTGCGTGCCGCGTTGATTACCGGCGCGATGACAACACTTTATACAATCATTGACGCGAAAGGCGTCCGTCTCGCCAGCGAACCAATGCTTTTCATCGCATGGTTTTTTATCCTCGACTCAATCGCGATGCCGCTCTTGTTTTTTCGACAGAACGGCAAACGCAGTTGGTCTTTGCTCTCGATGGACGCAAGCACGGGTATAATGGCCGGCCTAGTCACTGCTGTTTCATTCGCATCAGCTTTATA
>JAYWFN010000281.1:0-17687 GCA_043778785.1 Sphingomonas sp.
CCCCGAGGCGACGACCTGTTCGCCTTTGCGCAAACCTTCGAGGATTTCCGTCTGACCACTGCCCTCCCGACCTGTGCGGACTTCAGCGGGATGATAACGTCCATCCTTCGACGCCAGCATGACGATCGTGCGCGTGCCGGTGCGGATCACAGCTTCGCTTGGCACCAGCAGTGCCGCACGGGCATCGCCGCCGAGACCGACCTGCGCGAACATGCCGGGCCGCAACCGGCCACCACGATTGGCGAGTTCGATGCGGACAGTCAGCGTCCGGCTGTCGGCTTGCGTTATCGGCAGGATGGCGATGACGCGCCCGCCGAATGTCTCGCCGGGAAACGCAGTCAGTGTCGCCGTCGCGCTCTGCCCGACGCGAACCGACCCGGCTTGCGCTTCGGGGACAGCGGCGTTGAGCCAGACGGTGCCAAGGCCGGTCACTTGTGCGAGTGTCTGGCCCATCGCGAGCGTGACGCCCGCGCGGGCATCAAGCGTCTGGATGATGCCGGAAATCGGACTTGTGATCGTAACGGTGCCGCTTGTGCGTCCGCTGCGCTCGACACGGGCAATAACGCCATCGGACATGCCGAGCAGGCGAAGCCGTTGCCGTGCTGCGGCGGTCAGCGCCTGATTGCCCAACCGCCGCACGCTCAGAAACTCGGTCTGCGCGCCGCCCCATTCGGGAAGCTGAATGTCGGCAATCGGTGCGCCAGCCCCGATCACATCGCCGGGTGCGCGGGCATAGACCCGTTGGACGAATCCGCCTGAGCGTGCCTGGATGATCGCGACGTCGCGCTGGTTGAAATCAATGCTGCCCGTGACGGTGAGGTTCGATGCCAGCGTGTCGGTTTTGGCAGCCACAACGCGGATGCCGAGGTTCTGTATCGCAGACGGGTCGATGCTTACGCCGGGCGCAGCGCCAGTCGTGGCATTATCGGCGTATTTGGGCGTCAACTGCATGTCCATGAACGGCGATTTGCCGGGCTTGTCGAACTTCTGGTTCGGGAACATCGGGTCGTAATAATAGAGGATCTTGCCACCCGCCCCGGTCGCCGCCGTCGTCGCGGTGCTGCCGTCGCGCTGCGTGCCGATCCAGTATCCGCTGCCCCCTGCGACGATCACGGCAACCAGCGCCGCCGCCCGTAGCCGCGCAGCCTGTGTTGCTTCAATGCTCATCGGTCGTCCCCCGCATAGGTAATGGTGATCCGCACCGCGTCGCGTGCGACTTCGGCTTGGCGGTCGAGAAAATCGACTTCAGCCTCTGCGAGCGAGAGTGTCGCCAGCAGCGCGGTGCCGAGATCGGTTTCGCCAGCGGCGTAGCTGTCGCGGTCGAGCGTGGCGCGCTGGCGGGCCAGCGGCACGAGGGTGTTGCGCGCGTTTTCGAGACGTTGGTGGTGCATGGCGTGTTCGGCGAGGTCGGCATCGAGGGCGGCTGCCCATTCGCGTTCCGCCGCTATCCGGTCGAACCTTGTGCGTTCGGCTTCACTGACAGCCGCCGCAATTTTGGGGTCTTGGCGGCGTTTGGCGAACAGCGGCAGGTCGATGCTGACTCCGACTGACACCAGATCGCCGTAAGCGGGTTCGCGGCGGCCATAGGACGCGCTGACCATCCAGTCGGGATGCTTGTCGGCGCGAGCAAGTCGCGTCTGTGCATCCGCTGAAAGCGTTGCTGCATCTCGGGCGCGGAGAGCTGGCAATGCGCCGAGCGATGCGCGCAGGCGCACATTATCGACGGACAGGACAGGCGGATCACCCGCCGTCTGCGGATCGAGATCACCCGTGAAACGGATCAGCCTGGCCTTGGCGCGCGCAACCTCAGAAGTCAGTGCCGCGCGACGGTCGGTGACTTGAGCGCGCAATTGCGCCGGTTCCAATGCCTGTGAGGGTCGCGCGCTGCCCGAGGTGAGGCGGGCGCTTACGGTCTTTTGCAGATCGTCGAGACTGGCATCGAGCGTCTGCAACAGGGCGAGACGCTTTTGGCCGTAATAGAGGTCGATCCACGCCAGCGCCGTTTCGAGCTGCACCGAACGGGCTTCGATGAGCCGGTCGGCTTCGGCGACACCGATGCCCGCCGTTGCCATAGCTGCCCGCGCATGCCGTTTGGCCGGGTTCGTGAATTGCTGGCTGACGCCGATCGTCGTCATCGTGAAATTGTCGCGGTTGAGGCGTCCAGCATCCGGTCCCGTGACCGGAAAGTCCTTGATGCCGAAATCCAGCGTCGGATCGGGGAGCCGGTCGGCAGCAATCGCTGACGAACGCGCCGCCGTGACGTTCGCGTCCCGCCCGCGCAGGCTCGGTGCTTCGCTCGCACGTTTGAGCGCAGCATCGAAAGTCATCGGATCGGCAAAAGCCGCGCCAGTCCCTAACGGGACAATGACTGCACATGCGGCCATCCAAAACATCTTCATCGTGGAACCCCTTGGTTGAATCGCATAAGCGTGCGGGCGGCTATGTCAGCCGCCCGCTCCGCTTCGGTTCAGCCAAGCAGTGAGGGTGGGTCGGGGTCCGGCGCAATGTCGCGTCCGGTCAGCACCGGTGTCGCGGGCCATGTTGCCGCAAAGAGGAGCGGCATCTGTGTAGCAACGACATCGCTTTGAGTGTCGATGGCAATGACAGCGCATCCCGCCATCGCAAAGCAGCCTGCTGACATACCCTTGCAGGGAGCCTTGCCCTTGCCTGCATCGCGCATCGCGTCGCAGTCGGGCATCCCGGCCATCGAGGTCGCTGCCGATTTGACCATCTCCTGACACGGCGTCGAAGCGCGCGCGACACCCTGACCCGCAAGGCCGACGACGACCGTGAGGAGCAACAGGTGACGGATAAGCGTCTTCAACATCGAGCTTGGGTGCGCTTGGGCATCGTAAAAGTCAATTCGGTCAGAAACCATGTCGGGTTACAGTTCGACCCCACACCGCTATGACGGGAGTTGCCGTGCGTATGGGAGTTCACGATAGTCAAGGATGTTCGGACGACATTGACTAAGGTTCCAGCCGTGACGCTGGGGTTCTGGGTTATCAAAATCCTTGCGACCACACTTGGCGAGACCGCAGGCGATACCGTCAGCATGACAATTAATCTCGGCTATGTGGTCAGCACCGCTGCATTCCTGGCATTGCTCGTTCTGCTTGTCTGGCAGCAGATTGCAGCCACATAATTTCACGCGCTCTTCTATTGGACAACGATCATCGCCTCGACGACCGCGGGCACGACGATGGCCGATTTCGCCACACGGTCACTCGGGATCTGCTATCCAGGCGGATCGATGCTCTTGCTTGGGTGCGTGATCGCTTCGCTTGTGGTCTGGCATCGCAGCGTTGGTTCGATCTCTGTCGCAACCGTGCATGAACCGCGAACCGAACTCTATTACTGGATTAAAATCACCTTTTCCCAGACTCTGGGAACGGCCTTGGGCGACTGGACCTCGATCAGTGGTGTCTTGCTGTTCTGGGCAGCCTTTATTCTCACCCGCTCGGCGCAGCAGTCGGTGATTTCCTCGACAAGCCGCTCGATCACGGTGGACTATGCCCAACTGGTGAACCGGGCCAAACTGGTCAGGTGACACCACGCGGTCGAGCGGTCACATCTGCTGCTCGATCGCAATGCGGACTCCGATCATGTCAACCGCGCCGAAGCCTGCCGCACTCGCCTCGGCATAGAGCTGGTGACTGACATCGAGCAGCGGCGTGGCAATGCCGGCAGCACGAGCCGCCTCTGCTACCAGCCCGTTGTTCATCAGGACATCGTCGAGCGAAGCTTGGGGACTCAAGTCCCCAGCCACCAGCTTTTCGAGTTTTGCGCGGGAAACGGGGCTGGCCATCGGCCCTGCATCGAGCACCGATCGGAACAGTTCGAGGCTGACGCCCGAGGCCTGCGCGAAATGGGCTGCCTCTACCAGCCCGGTGACCATCGTAATGAGGAACAGATTCACCGCCAACTTGGTGAGCAATGCTCCCGGAACTGCGCCGCATTCGAACGTCTGGCAGCACATCGGGGCGATCAGCGCACGTGCGTGCTTCACGTCGTTTGCGCCTCCCGCCAACATGCAAACGAGTGCTGCCTCCTCGGCAGGCTGTCGTGACCCCGACACCGGTGCCTCGACGTATCGGCCGCCGAAACGGTGCACATCGTTCGCAAGCCCCTTGGAATAGTCCGCAGACGTGGTACCCATCTGGATGACCAGAAGGCCGCTCACATTGTATGCGAACGCGGGTCGGCCACGCTCAAGTACCGCATCGACGGCCTCCTCATTGGCGAGCATCAGGATTACCGAGTCGGACGTTTGCAATACATGGCGTGCGCTGGGAGCGCGAATGGCTCCCGCTGCGGCCATGCGTTCGAGCACAACCATCGACCGTGCCCACACACTAACCGGAACGCCCCCTGCGATCAGGTTCGTCGCCATCGGTTCACCCATGCGGCCCAAGCCCAGGAATCCGCAGGTCATGTTGCGCATCGTTGATCCCGCCGGTCCTCGTGCACGGAGTATGTTTGCACGCCATAAAGGTTCTCGCTGAGTGGGAATGTTCCATCTCTCACCGCTGCAGAGAAGGCGGCGATTCCGGCATCCATTTCCGCCCTGAGATCGGCAAAGCGGCGGACAAAACGAGCGGTACGTTCGGTCATCCCGAGCATGTCCTCAAGGACAAGAATTTGGCCATCACAAGCGGCGCTCGCCCCGATGCCGATCGTGGGAACGGGGATCTTCATCGTAATATGTCTTGCGAGGGGCTCTACCACGGCCTCGACGACAATCGAGAATGCGCCAGCCGCTGCAACGGCTTCGGCGTCGGCCTCGATCGGTCCCGCCTTGTTGGATCGACCCAATGCCGCAGCCTCCTGTGTTCCTTGAGCCTTGAACGACCCGATTGCATGGATCGACTGAGGTGTAAGGCCAATGTGCGCCATGACAGGGATGCCGCGTGAAGTCAGGAACTCTATCGTGTCGGCAAATCGCACGCCGCCTTCAATCTTGACGGCACCGCAACCTGTCTCTCGCATGACCAGCGCTGCCGATGCAAATGCCTGCTCCTTCGATTGCTCGTAGGAGTTGAACGGCATGTCGACGACAACAAGTGCATACCTCGATGCGGCGACGACCGATCGTCCGTGAGCGATCATCATTTCGAGGGTTACTGGCAGCGTTGTGTCGAACCCGTATAACACGTTGCCGAGCGAATCCCCGACGAGCAAGATGTCACAATGGGGATCTGCCAATTGCGCGGAGAGCGCATGATAGGCAGTCAGGGCTACGAGCTTGTCTTGTCCTTTGGCGGTAAGCACATCTCCAGCAGTTCTGCGCATAATTCGCGACGGCACTGACATTGTTCGCTCCTTTTTTAGTCTCGACCGTCCAAGCTCTTCAGAATCAAAGCACCGCGGTTTCCAGACTATGGAGATACTGAAACCCGGGGGCGTGGATGCCCGCTTGGCAGCGTATCGCGACAAGCCTGGGGGACCCTAAAAATCCCCGAGCATAGTCGAGCGAAGTCCTTCGGGAAAAATGGATGATAGCCCCACACTGACCGGGTGGATTCACTGGCAGGATAACATGAAAATGGGAATGAAGGACGGCAAGCTCGTGCCGTTCGTTTAGGAAATGACGCTCAACACCTACACGCGCTTTGATGGATTCAACGCCAACGCTGCGGATGCCGATTGCGCTAAGACTAAAAGACTATTGGGCGGCGGTGCGAGCAGCATGGGATGCCATCATCAGGCACGATAATGGGATTACTGTTCCCGAACAGGCTGAGAATGGTTCAACGTCGGGCGGGCGGCTCATGAGTTATGCCGATGGATTGAACGATGGTAAGTTGACGGCAGCCGAAGCGGTTGCGAAGGCGAAACTGATTATTGCTGAGGTTACAGCGCTGAGATGACTGACTGTGATGATTCGCGACGAAGCGTGCTTTCTTGCGCCAATCGGCCGCTCTCATTCTTCAATTCAACATGAGTTGGAGTATCGTGACAACGAAGCTGCACGTTGGGCAACAGACTCACGCAAATCTTGCAAATCTGCTAATTTTGATGCTCTTCGCTGAGTTTGTGTTAGAACGCCAACACAAAACAGTGCGAAAATTGCTAACTTACGCGAAACGCTAACACATAATTTAGCACACAGCACAAAATATCGTATAAGTATTCAAAAGTATCAATGACCTATATACTAAGCGTTCCGTCTCATAAGATGAAGGTCGTAGGTTCAAATCTTACGCCCGCAACCAACAAATCATCACAGTATCAATAAGTTACTAGAAAGCCTCGGTCGTCAGATCGGGGCTTCTGTTCGTTTCAGAGCGAACACAAATTTACCGTTTGACCGAAACCTGAAAGTCACTGGCCGTCACCGGCGGCGTTTTGGAGGCGGCCTGTGTAAACACACCAGATTTTGAACGGCAAGGTTCAACTCTACAGGTGCGGCGATCGGGGGAAGATCAGTTGTCGTCGACGGGCTTAGATTTCCGCCCGTGCATCAAGCGATACAGTGCCGGCAGGACGATCAGCGTTAGAATTGTCGAGGATATGATTCCGCCGATCACCACCGTTGCCAAGGGGCGCTGCACTTCCGACCCTGCACCGACATTGAGTGCCATTGGCACAAAGCCCAACGAAGCGACCAACGCAGTCATCAACACAGGACGGAGCCGGGTCAGCGCGCCTTCGCGGATGGCTTCATCGAGCGCCATGCCTCGCTCTCGCAAATCCTTGATGAAGGATAGCATGACGACGCCGTTTAGCACCGCCACACCTGACAGTGCGATGAAACCGACGCCTGCGGAGATCGACATCGGAATATCGCGCAGCGCCAAGGCCGCGACGCCACCCGTCAGTGCGAGCGGAACCCCCGAGAATACAATGGCGGCATCCTTGGTCGATCCGAACAGCATGAACAGCAACCCGAATATCAGCGCCAAGGCAAGCGGCACCACAATTTGCAATCGCGTTGCAGCCGACTGAAGCTGCTCGAACGTGCCGCCATATTGGACATAATAGCCTTCTGGCAGTGTTACATCGCTGTCGATCTTCGCGCGCAATTCTGTGATGAACGACCCTAAGTCGCGGCCACGGACATTGGCGGTAATGACGGCGCGGCGTTTGCCATTCTCACGGCTGATCTGGTTGGGACCAACTGACAATCCAATATCAGCGACCTCCGATAGAGGCACAAACTCGCCGCCACCTTCCCCCGTGCGCGCGATGGGCAAGCGGCCAAGCTGATCGAGATCGGTTCGTGTCGCTTCCGGCAAGCGCACGACGACAGCAAACCGCCGGTCACCTTCAAACACTTCGCCAGCGTTGCGGCCACCAGTGGCCGTAGAAACTGCATCCTGCACATCCTTGATGTTAATGCCGTAGCGCGCGAGCATTGCCCGGCGCGGGGTCACCGAAAGCACTGGCAGGCCGGTCACTTGCTCCAGTTTCACATCTTCGGCACCCGGAATGGACTCAAGGATCGTCTCGAGCTCGCCGCCGGTTTCCAGCAGCTTGTCCAGATCTTCGCCAAACAGCTTCACGGCAACATCGGCACGCACGCCTGCGATCAGTTCGTTAAGCCGCATCTGGACGGGCTGGGTGAACTCGTAATTATTGCCCGGTATCTTCTGCACCGCTGCATTAAGTTCATCGACAAGCTGCGTCCTTGGCTTGCGCGGATCGGGCCATTCGCTGCGGTCTTTGAGCATGATAAAATTATCCGCAACTGATGGCGGCACCGGATCGGTCGCCACATCCGCCGTGCCGATTTTGGCAAACACCCGCTCGACTTCGGGGAACTGGCTGATCCGTTTTTCCAGAGATTCCTGCATTTGCACTGCCTGACCAAGACTGGTGCCGGGGATGCGCAAGGCGTGCATCGCAATATCGCCTTCGTCGAGGTTTGGGATAAATTCCGAACCCAGCCGGGTCGCGCCATATCCGCTGAGCGCGACCAGCACGACGGCGGCAGCGATCAGGACTTTGCCGTGCGTCACGGTGCGATCCAATATGCCGGCATAGCGCGTGCGCGCCCATGCCATGATGCGGTTGTCTTTCTCCTCGACTTTGCCGGTGACAAACATGGCGATAGCGGCGGGGACAAAGGTAAGCGACAACAACATTGCGGCAGTGAGCGCCAGCATCACGGTAATCGCCATCGGATGGAAGGTTTTACCTTCGATCCCCGACAGCGCGAAAATTGGCAGGTAAACCACTGTGATGATGATCACGCCGAAGATCGACGGGCGGATGACTTCGCTGCTCGCTTTGGCAACCAATCCAAAACGCTCGTCGCGGTCGAGCAGGCGGCCAGCCTTGTGCTGGGCTTCGCCCAATCGTCTGAGGCAGTTTTCAACAATGATAACGGCGCCGTCCACGATGAGCCCGAAATCGAGCGCACCTAGGCTCATCAAATTGGCAGAGACGCGCCCCGCAGCCATCCCAGTCAGCGTCATCAACATTGCGATGGGAATAACGGCGGCGGTAATCAGCGCCGCCCGGACATTGCCGAGCAGCAAGAACAGGATGACGATGACCAGCAGCGCCCCTTCGGCGAGGTTTTTTTCGACCGTCGCAATCGTCCGCTCGACCAGTTCGGTGCGGTCATAAAGCGGTT
This sequence comes from Sphingomonas sp., assembly GCA_043778785.1. Classification (GTDB taxonomy): domain Bacteria; phylum Pseudomonadota; class Alphaproteobacteria; order Sphingomonadales; family Sphingomonadaceae; genus Sphingomonas_O. Next base: position 8,582 of record JAYWFN010000281.1, read on the forward strand.
GTGCAACAACGCCCGACGGCAACGACTTGTTGACTGCCTCCAGCCGTTCTGACGCTGCCTGCGCAACAATGCGCGGATTGCTACCGGTCAGCATGTATATCGTGCCGAGCACAATCTCTTTGCCGTTTTCGGTTGCGGCACCCGTGCGCAATTCCGAACCAATCACGACTTCGGCAATGTCGCCAATGCGGATCGGAACGCCGCCGCGCTTCGCAACGATGATTTGGGACAAATCGGCTTCGGTCTCGGCGCGGCCCGGCACCCGGATCAGGACTTGCTCGCCAGCGCGTTCGACATAGCCAGCACCTGCATTGGCATTGTTCGATTCAAGTGCGTTCACAACGTCGGACAATGAAATGCCAAGCGCTGCGAGTTGCTTGGCATTGGGTGTCACATGATATTGCTTGGTATAGCCGCCAACGGTGTTGACCTCTGCAACGCCCGGCACATTGCGCATCTGCGGGCGGACAACCCAATCGTGAAGCGTGCGGAGATCAGTCGGCGTCCAGGCGCTGCCATCTGATTTGAGCGCGCCCTTTTTGGGCGTCACCGAATACATGAAAATCTCACCAAGTCCGGTCGCGGTCGGCCCCATTTGCGGCTCGATGCCGGGCGGCAATTGCGACTTGGCGGCTTGTAACCGCTCATTGACGAGCTGGCGCGCAAAATACAGGTCGGTGCCGTCTTCAAACACGACTGTGACCTGACTCAAGCCGTATCGAGATACCGAACGAGTGTAATTGAGCTTGGGCACACCCGCCAAAGCGGTTTCAATCGGATAGGTAATCCGCTGTTCGGCTTCGAGCGGCGAAAAACCTTCCGCCTCGGTGTTAATCTGCACCTGGACATTGGTGATGTCTGGGACAGCGTCGATCGGCAGGCGCGTGGCACTCCAAATGCCCAGCGCGGTGAGGGCCGTGACCATCGCCAGCACCAGCCAGCGCTGGCGGATCGAAATTCCGATTATGTTTGCAAGCATGTTCCGGTTTCCGATCAATGGTCGTGGCTAGCGCCGGACTTTTCAATGTCCGCGCGGATCAGGAACGCGCCCTTGGCGGCATAGCGCGTGCCGGGCTTGATCCCCGACAGCACTTCGGTCCATTCGGGCGTCTTGCGACCGAGTTCGAGCATCCGCACTTCATAATCCTCGCCAAAATTGGCGAACACGACGGTGAAGTCTCTGAACCGTTGCAAGGCTTGCGTGCGCACGGCGAGCGGCACGGTGACGGCGTTGACCGTGACCCGCCCGTGCAGCGCCATACCGGGCCGCCAGCGACCATCGCGATTGGGAAGGCTTGCGCGAACCAGTGCCGTTCCCGCCGCTGCGTTGCCTTCGGGCAGATAGCCGCTGAGCACGCTGGCCGCGACGGGCTGTCCGTCGAGTGTTTCGATGTCTATTTTCTGGCCTGGCCTGATGGTGCCCAAGTCACGAGGGAAAATGTTGAACACCACTGTTGTCTGGCCGGGATCGGTGATCACATAGATCGGCTGGTCAATAGCAACATTGCCGACATTGGCGTTGCGTTCGGCAACAACCCCGCTGACAGGCGAATATACGGGGTAGATTTGCAGCGATTCACGAGACTCGATGCGGGCCAGCAACTGGCCTTTTTTGACATAATTGCCGATCGCCTTGGTCACCACCATGACCTTGCCGGGAAATTGCGCGCGGATTTCGGAGCGCGCGGTTGTGGCAAGCTGCACAACACCCTCGACTTCGCGAATGTCGCTTATTGTCGCAGGACCGACGGTTTCGATTTCGATGCCACCGTCTTTTGCAGCGGCCGCCGAGATTTTGGAGCGGCCTTCGGGATTGGCAAATTTCCAGACATGGCGTTTGCCGTTTTCGACAGCGACCACTTCAACGTCAAAGCTGTGTGGCTCGACCACGATGCCATCGCCAGCCAGATAATCCTTCTCCGGCTTGAACGCGAAGCGGTTAATCTCGCCATCGAGCCGTTTCAATGTGACCGACAAGGTCACCGTTTTGTGATCGACTGCTTTGCCGTCGCGGCTTGGGTAAATGCGATACACCGGCGGCACGCCGTCTTCGAAGATCGTCATTTCGACAGCGAAGTCACCATCGCGCAGCATCCGGCCACGGTTTGGACCCTTTTCGGGTTCTCCGGCCTTGGCACCTTCTTCAGATTTCATGTCGGCGCCGCCGCCGCAGGCAGCGAGCGGGACAATCATCAAAAGTGCAGCAAGGGCAGGTAAAATTTGGTGGGATTTCATGGTTGGGTCTCCATTGACGACGCAGCATCAAAGCGTCCGGTCAGCCGGTCGATTTCTGTTTGAAGGTCGCGATACTGGGTGTTGGCCGCAAGCCACTGGTCTTGCACTTCGAGGATGGCGTCGGCAGCATCCTGGATATCGCGGAAGGTGAACCCACCGCGATTATAGCCTTTGCGGACCTGCTCCAGCGTCTTGTAGGCGCGGGGGTAAACTTCTTCCATCAGCGCATCAGCACGGGTCTGTGCGGACTCGGCGTCGGCCCGAAGCGAAGCCAGACGGCGCAGCTTTTCGAGACGCACCGCTTCTGCAGCAAATGAGAGGCGGTCCTTTTCAGCCCGCGCGCGGTCGATGCCGCCTTGGTTGCGGTCGAACCGGCCAAGCGGAATGGTGATACCAGCCACTGCTGCGACATCATTGGTGCTGCGCAAAAACCGTGTGCCGCCACGAACCGTATAATCCTGAGTGCGTTTGGTTTCTTCAACAACAACAGCAGCGCTCGCGCGGGCGACCCGTGCTTCGATTAGCTTTTCATCGGAAGGCGCAAGTGTATGCCGAACGCCGTCACGCGCCATCAATGCGCCATCGACGCTCAGTTCTTTGCCGTCGCCGCCCCAATATCCGGCGAGCAGATGGCGTGCAGCGTCCATTCGAAACTCTGCCTGCTCAACGCCAATACGCGCGCTTGCGACGCGGGCAGCGGCTCGGGTTTCGACAAAAAGAGGATCTTTATATCCGCGCACCCGCCGCAGCGCTTCGGTTTGCAATTTCCGTTCGGTCGCGAGCCGGAACTGCGAGATCCGCAATACATCCTTGGCGATCAGCACATCATAAAACGCACGTTGCACCGATGCCGCAAGGTCAAGTCGAGTGACATTGGCGGACGCTTGCGCGACATCAATTTCCTTGTCTGCCAACGTGACGCGGGCCGCACGCTTGCCGCCGCGCTCAATCGGCTGGTTATACGTCGCGGTAATTTCCGCCTGCCCCAGCACATTATATGGGCCGGTGCCGACAAAGTTCTCGGCTTCGACTGTTACCGTAGGGTTTGGACGGACATCTGCCTGGACGCGGCCAGCACGCGCGCCGGCAATCGCGGCATCGTCGGCCTTGAGCAATGGTGCTGCCGCAATGGCCTTTGCAATTGCTTGTTCAAGCGTAACGGTTTCGGCGAAGGCTGGCTGGCCTGCCATATATAACGCCCCTGCGAACAACGCAGCGCGTGTCGATTTCAACATGGGTGGACTCCTGATCCAAAATCACAGGTGGCAAGCGCATAAGCACTCGCTGGCGGCGATTAGATCAGGCGGAGGGTGGCTGTATGGGCGGCCTAGAACTCAAGGACGCCAGAATTTTGCCAGGCGCGTGCAGATTAGCCTGCCGATCAGGCGCCGAGACATTCAAGATGCCCGGCGCGGTCGCGACAATAGCCACCGACATGTGATGATGCGTGACTATGTCACCGGAGAGATCGGCAGCCGCACCATTGTCACGATCATCGACAACTTCATCTAAATGATGATCGCTGTCTGCAATATTATGCGAATGAACAGAGCTCGCGTCATGATCGTGCGATGCAGGAGAGGCGTGAACGGCCGATGCAAGGACGGCAAAAATCAGAATGAATGAGGCAAACCATGCATGCATGAGCTTGCGCTATCAGCAGTTATGCTCATCGACAACAGAATCCTTGCCTTGCAGACCATTGTCACACAGTCCCCCTCATTATGATCAAAATTCTGGCCAACCAAACCTACCGCCACTTATTCTTTGCCCAAGTCATCGCGCTTGTCGGAACGGGATTGGCAACGGTCGCTCTCGGGCTTTTGGCCTATGACTTAGCGGGCGGCAACGCAGGCGCGGTGCTGGGAACGGCGCTGGCGATCAAGATGGTCGCCTATATTGGCGTTGCGCCGGTTGTCGGAGCCTATGCCAACCGTTTGCCGCGTCGGGCATTTCTGGTGACAATGGATCTGGTGCGTGCCGGTGTCGCCTTCATGCTGCCGTTTGTCGATCAAATCTGGCAAATCTATGTGCTGATTTTCGTGCTGCAATCAGCGTCGGCGGCCTTCACCCCGACCTTTCAGGCAACAATCCCCGATGTGTTGCCCGATGAAGCCGATTATACCAAGGCGCTTTCGCTGTCCCGTCTGGCTTACGATCTGGAAAACCTGCTTAGCCCGATGCTCGCCGCTGCTGCCTTGTCGGTGATCAGCTTTCATTGGCTGTTTGCAGGAACGGGTTTCGGCTTTCTGGCTTCGGCGCTGTTCGTGCTTTCGGTGAGCTTGCCGCGTTCACCGGCGATCGAGCGCGTCGGCGGCATTTATACGCGGACGACGCGCGGCCTGCGAATCTACCTCAAGACGCCGCGCCTCAAAGGCCTGCTCGCGCTTACCTTGGCGGCGGCGGCGGCAAGCGCGATGGTGATCGTCAACACCATTGTCATCGTCCGCGATCAGCTTGGCCTCGGGCAAAGTGCGGTCGCTCTGACGTTGGCAAGCTATGGTGCCGGTTCGATGCTCGCCGCGCTTTTGCTTCCCCGTCTGCTCGACAAATTGAGCGACCGCGCGGTGATGATCGTCGCTGCCTGCGTGCTTGCCGTGGGACTTGCGATCATGGCTGTGCTGACTGCGGCATTCCAGCAATCGCCATTCTTCTGGTATATCCTTCTGATTGGTTGGTTCGCTCTTGGCATTGCTTATGCCGCGAGCGTAACCCCTTCGGGTCGCCTGCTGCGCCGCTCCGCCAACGCTGACGACCGCCCCGCCATTTTTGCTGCGCAATTCGCCCTAAGCCACGGCTGTTGGCTGATTGCCTATCCGCTGGCGGGACAAATTGGTGCAGACTTCGGACAGGCTGCGGCTTTCGGCGCACTCGCCATTTTGGCCACGTTGGGTGTGGTCTTCGCGCTTGTCCTGTGGCCGGCCAGCGATGTCAGCGCCGTCGCGCACAGCCATGACAATCTGCCGCCTGATCACCCGCATCTGCGCGAGGCGCACGATGGCGCAAAGGCGGGCGCGCATGATTTTGTCATCGACGATCTCCACGCCGAATGGCCGAGGCGATAATGTTCTTTATCCGGATGCCGGACAGTATTTTTTTACGTAATCGCCGTGACTCGGCATGTGCTCGACAACGAAGCGGATTGATTGCTCCATGGCGTCAATTTCCTTTCCTGTCGCCGGCTCGCTCACGGCATCTGCCATTGCATTATGCCCGGCCATGACAATTCCCTGGCCCATCATCACGGCGGCCCAGCTTGTTTCGGTAAACAGCTCGTCATCCTCGCGGAAGATCTGGCCATTGTGGCGGAACAAGTCGATCTTTTCGGTCAGGCTGTCGGGCACGTCCATCGTGCGGCAATAATTCCAGAACGGGCTGTCGTCGCGGCTCGTTGCTTTGTAGTGGAGGATCAGGAAGTCGCGGATCCGCGCATATTCCTTGCCGGTCAGCCGGTTGAACGCATCTTCCTGCGCCTGTGTGATGCCGTCGAGCGAAAGCAGCGCGATCAGCTTGTTGATGCCGGTATTGATCAGATGGATCGAGGTTGATTCAAGCGGCTCCATGAAACCCGACGCGAGCCCCAGCGCCACGACATTCTTGTTCCAGAATTTCTTGCGCCGCCCGGTGACGAAGCGCAGGAAATTTGGATCAGCTGCGGGCTTGCCCGCGATGTTGTTGACGAGAATGGCATGCGCCTCGTCATCGGACATGAACTCGTTGCAATAGACATGGCCGTTGCCGTTGCGATGTTGCAATGGCACCTGCCATTGCCATCCGGCGCTATGCGCGGTCGCGCGTGTGTAGGGCAGGGGTCCGCTGCCGTCCTCGCGCAAGCACGGCAGTGCCACCGCGCGATTGCAGGGCAGATAGTTCGACCAGTCATCATATCCGGTTTTCAGCGCCTGCTCGATCAAGAGGCCTCGGAATCCCGAGCAATCGATAAACAAGTCACCTTTCAGGATCGTGCCGTCTTCCATCGTGACAGACGAGACGAAGCCGCTTTCGCCATCGAGCGTGACATCGGTAACCTTGCCTTCGCGGCGCTCGACACCCCTCGCTTCGGCATAGGTGCGCAGGAAACGTGCATAACGCCCCGCATCGATATGATAGGCGTAATTGACGGGCGGAAGATCCTCGCGCTGGTAATCCTCGGTGCGGGCAAAGCGGCCGAAATGCGCTGCCATCGTTTCGACGTTGAACACCTGAATCGGGCGTTTGTCGCCGGCCTGACGATATTTATGCCAGACGTGATGGAAAGAAATGCCGTCAACCTGATAGCCGTAATTGCCGAAAGGGTGGATATAGCTGTCGCCAATCTTGCCCCAGTTGACGAACTGGATGCCAAGTTTGAAACTGCCTTGGACGGCGGCAAGCATCTCGCGCTCGTCGATTTCGAGCAGTTTGCTGAATTCGAGAAACGGTGGAATCGTCGCTTCGCCAACGCCAACAGTGCCGATTTCCTCCGATTCGATCAGCGTGATCGTCACCTGACGCCCGGCGCGAATCCGCGACAGCGCAGCGGCTGCCATCCAGCCCGCCGTCCCGCCGCCGACGATCACAATGTTTTCTATTGCCACAGCATGCCGCTCCCTTGTCGCCTGCATACGCATATATCGTGACAGCGCAAATTGTGAACGTTCATATTAGCACTTGTGAACGCTCTCAATTCGAGTTACGTTTGAAAATGACGGAGGGACTATATTCTCCGCAGATACACTGAGGGAGGATAAATTGGCTCGCAAAATCACATCGGGACCGTCGCGTTCGTGGCGCCTTATGGCGCTGACAACGGCTTCGACTCTGGCGCTGAGCGCCGTCGCGGCCCAGTCTGCGTTTGCGCAAGCCGCCGCTGATCCCAAAGCAACCGTCGAAACTGCTGATCAAGAAGACGAAATCATTGTCACCGGCTTTCGTCAGTCGCTTGAAAGTGCCCAGAACATAAAGCGCGCCGCGGACACGTTTGTCGACGTGATCACGGCCGAAGATATCGGCGCGCTCGCTGACCGATCCGTGGCCGAAGCACTTCAGCGTGTGCCGGGTGTCAACATCTCCCGCTTTGAACAGCGCAACGATCCCGATCGTTTCTCGGTCGAAGGGTCGGGCGTGATTATTCGCGGCCTTCCCTACGTGCGGTCGGAACTGAACGGCCGCGACATTTTCTCCGCCAACGGGGGGCGCGAACTGTCGTTCAATGATGTCTCGCCTGAACTTCTGGGCCGCGTCGAAGTGTTCAAGAACAACACGTCCGACATGATCGACGGTGGGATCGCCGGCACGGTCAACCTCGTCACCCGCAAGCCGCTGGACAAGGCCGGCTTCCATCTCGCGGGGACGGTAGAGGCCAATTATGGCGATCTGGCGAAAAAATGGTCGCCGGGCTTTTCGATTCTCGGTTCGAAAACATTCGAAACCGGCATTGGCACGTTCGGTATTCAGCTTGCCTATGCCCAGTCGGAGCTGGTGACCCGGACCGACGCGTCGCAAATCACTGACCCGTGCTATCGTGCGCCGACGCTGGACGCCGGCTGTATCCGCGTGCGCTCGGTCGGCTCGGGTGGCTTCGGCAGCGGCCCGCAGCTCAATGCGTCGAACTTTCCGCCGAGCGGCGCGGTCTTCGTTCCGAAAGGAGCGGGCGTCCGAACCACGGACCTTTCGCGCGATCGCAACGCGTTTTCAGCCGTCGGCCAGTGGGAAAGCAACGATGGCCGCGCAAAGCTGACTGTCGAGTATCTGCGCGCGAAAACCGAAGCGACACTCAACGAATTTGCGGTTTTGGCGCTGGTCAACGACGATGGCCTTTTCCCGACAATCGCGCCGGGCACGACACCAACCTTCAACGGCAACCAGTTTGCGACCGGCACGCTGACGCAAGCTGGCGGAATCCCGACGGAATTTCTTCGTTTCCAACGCGAGGACGCGGCAACAACCGAAGATTTCTCGGCGCAACTTAAACTCAGCCCGACAGACCGACTGCGCTTCAACTTTGAAGTGCAACAGATCAAATCCGACCGCACCGAAGATGGCTTAATTTCGGCGATGCAGTTGGCAACCGACATTGCGATCAACAACACGGGCAAGACGCCACAGGTCAAGTTTCTTCAGCCCGGCAGCAGCACGTCGCCGGCCACTTATTTTACTGACCCCAGCAAGAGCTTTTACTGGTTTTTGCTCGATAACCGGGTCAAAAATGAGGGCGAGCTGACCAGCATGCGCTTCGATGGCGAATATGATGTCAGCGACCAGGGGTTTTTCAGAAAAGCCCGCTTCGGTGCCCGATGGGGTGACCGCAGTCGCGTGACCCGAAATGCAAATTTCTCGAACTGGGGCAACCTCAGTGCACCTTGGGCTGGCAGCGGCGTGGTTAGCCCGGTTGCCATTCCGGGCAGTTCGCAGATACGCAGCCCGTTCGGTAACAATTTCCAGCGCGGCAAAACGCCGTTGCCATTCGGTGACGGCTCGGCCTATTTTTTCGGCGGGGATAATCTGGTCGCGGATTATCTGAGCGGGTCGATTGCCCGTCAGGCGGCAGTCATCACCACGCGATCAGGAACACCGGCTCCCTGGTTTCCGATCTCGTCGCGGACCAATTCGCTTCCTGGCGGCCCATGGACCGTCGGCGAAGTTTCGGATGTCAAGGAAGCCACCGTCGGGGCTTATGCGCGTGTCGATTTTGGTACAGACTTCGGTGGGGACATCAAGCTGGATGGCAATGTCGGCATTCGCTATGTCGAAACCACCGTTCGCAGCGGTGGGTCAATTGCCTTTCCCACCGCACAATTTTTTGACAGCAATCGCGATGGAGTCGTTCAAGTAACAGAACTTCAGGCTGCGTGCGGCAGGTTGCAGCCGAGGCCCAGCTATTGTGGACTGA
>JAYWFN010000282.1:0-7270 GCA_043778785.1 Sphingomonas sp.
GGCCCTTCTGTGTCTCGAAATGCCCCTATTGCGATTTCAACAGCCATGTCCGCGAGTCTGTCGACCAGGCCGCCTGGGCAACGGCACTGCTGCGGGATCTGGCGCATGAAGCATCGCTCACGCCGGGGCGAACGTTGGGATCGATCTTTTTCGGCGGTGGCACGCCCTCGCTGATGCCACCCGCAACGGTTGCCGCGCTGATCGACGCTGCGACCGGATACTGGCGGATTGCCAGCACTATCGAAATCACGCTGGAGGCCAATCCGTCATCGGTGGAGGCCGCGCGATTTGCCGATCTTGCACGGGCCGGTGTCAACCGCAGCTCGCTCGGCGTGCAGTCGCTCGACAACGACGCGCTGGGTTTCCTTGGTCGCGCCCACACTGTCGATGAGGGGCTTGCGGCACTTGCCACAGCGCAACGCCATTTTTCGCGCGTCAGCTTCGATCTGATCTATGCCCGGCCCGGTCAATCGCCGGAAGAGTGGGCGGCAGAACTGGATCGCGCGCTTGGCTTCGGCACCGAACATCTCTCGCTCTATCAACTGACGATCGAACCCGGCACCCGCTTTGCAACGCTGGTCCAGCAGGGCAAGCTCGCGCCGCTCGACAATGACACCGCCGCTGATTTGTTCGAAGCGACACGGGCGACGACGGCCACACGCGGCCTTCCGGCTTACGAGATTTCAAACCACGCGCGCCCCGGCGCCGAAAGCCGTCATAATCTGACCTATTGGCGCTACAATGATTACATCGGCATTGGCCCCGGCGCGCATGGGCGACGCGATGGCGTGGCCACTGTCCGCCACAAAAAACCCGAAAACTGGATCAGTGCCGTCGCCCGCAATGGCCACGGCCTGCAGAGCGAAATACCGCTTTCGGGCAGCGAGCGCGCAACCGAAGCGTTGTTAATGGGTCTGCGGCTGCGCGACGGCGTTGATTTGTCGAAGATCCGCCAGACCAGCGGGATAGCCCATCCCGTTGATCTCGATGCGATAAAACGCTTGAGCGCACTCGACTTGCTGAGGCACCGCGACGATCAACTGACCATTACCGAAGCGGGCATGCTCCTGCTCGATTCGATCCTGCCCGAAATCGTTTCAGCCTAATTCCCGAAGTCGCGCGGCGCGGGCGACACCACGGTCGATCCGCTCGTTCCCGCCTGCTGCACTTCGAGCGCGCGCTCGACAATGCCGTCGCGCCCAAAACGGAACGCGCCGTCGATCCCGGTAAAGCCACCCGCATCGGTCAGCCGTGCCGCGGGAAAAGCGGTCCCCGGTCGCCAGTCGCCTGCAATGCGCGTCACGAGCAAAACCGCATCATAGCCGAGGCTCGCCAGCCGATAGGGCGACTTGCCGAACCGGCCCCGGTATTTGGTCGCAAGCTGGTTATACAGCCCGTCAGACACACTCGCGAACCACGCGCCACGCAGCGCGGGTGACGCCGCCAGTGCGCCTTCGGTATTCCACAGCTCGGTCCCCAATATCTTGGCCGACGCCCCGCCCTTTGCGCGAATGATCGGCACCGCCTGAACGGCGGTGCGGCCCGAATCGGCAATCAGGATTGCTTCATAGGGCGACGTTTGATTGAGCCGTGTGATCGCGGCCGTGATCGATCCGGCGCTGCGATCGAAATTCTGCATCGACACAACCTGCCCACCACTTGATTCGACCGAGCGCAAAAATGCCGTCGACGCGCGCTGACCATAAAGGCCGCCCGGGATCAGGCCCGCGAATTTCGTCAGTCCTTTCGACCGCGCATAGCCGACAACGCGCTCGATCGACTGGGCGGGTGTATAGCCCATGACATAGGCACCGTTGCCCGCCACGCCGATGTCGTTCGAAAATGAAATCACCGGCACGCGCGCGGCCCGCGCAATCGGCGTCACCGCGCGGACATCGTCGGCCAGCAACGGACCGAGGATCAGGCGATTTCCCTCGGCAAGCGCGCGCTGCGCTGCGGCTGCGGCCCCCGGTGCCGTATCGTAAATGGTCACGCGGATCTTCGCGCCGCCGGTATCGAGCACGGCCATATTAGCGGCATTCGAAATCGACGTCCCGACACCGGCATTGGGGCCGGTCAGCGGCACCAGCAGCGCAACCCGATTCCGCTCGGTATCGGTCGGCAGCGACGGCGTGATGGGTTCGGGGGTGCTCACCGGCGGTCCCGTAACCGTCCTGGGCGGCCCCTTGGGAACGACCGAGCATCCGGCGACCAGCGCGAAAAGCGCCAATGCCGCACTGCGCACGACGCGCGCCCCTTGCCGCGTTACGACTGCCTCTGCCATGACCATGTTCCTATGACGCTAACTCTGAGTCCCGGCCTTTACATCGTTGCCACCCCAATCGGCAATCTTGGTGATCTGTCGCCCCGCGCTGCCGCGACGCTCGCTGCGGCCGATGTCATCGCCGTTGAGGACAGCCGCGTGACGGCAAAGCTGCTCCGCCACATCGGCGTCAAACGACCGATGGTCGCCTATCATGACCATAGCGGCGAAGGCGTCCGCCCGGCGCTGATCGCGCGGATGGCAAGCGAAGCCGTGGCATTAGTGTCCGATGCCGGTACGCCGCTTATCTCCGATCCGGGCTACAAACTCGTGCGCGACGCCCGCGCGGCGGGGGTTCGGGTCGTCACGATCCCCGGTCCCAGCGCCGCTATCGCCGCGCTGACGCTGGCGGGCCTGCCAACCGACCGCTTTCTCTTCGTCGGCTTCCTGCCCGCCAAGGCAAAAGCCCGCACCGAAGCCATCGCCGAAATCGCAGCCGTTCGGGCAACCTTGGTCTTCTACGAATCGGGACCGCGCCTTGCTGCCAGTCTCGCCACGCTCGCCCACGGCCTCGGCAATCGCGACGCCGCTGTCGCCCGCGAACTGAGCAAACTTTACGAAGAATGCGTCACGGGCTCGCTGAACGATCTTGCTGCGCGCTACAAGTATGCGCCGCCCAAAGGTGAAATCGTCGTCGTCGTCGCACCACCTTCCCCGCCCGAAGCCGCAACCGAAGTTCATGCTGATGCCGCCTTGGCCGAAGCTCTCACGCGCCTTTCGCCCGGTCAGGCCGCCAGCGAAGTCGCCAAAAAACTCCATATCGACCGCCGCGCTCTTTATGCGCGCGCCATGGCCCTGAAAGCATGAAACGCCCCTCCACCGGCCCCTCCCGCTCGCGGGAGGGGAGAGAAGCGGCCGAAGCGCGCGGTCGCAAGGGCGAAGCCTATGCTGCGTTGTGGCTGCGCATGAAAGGCTGGCGCATCCTCGCCGAGCGCGTCCGCACCCCTGCCGGTGAAGTCGATCTTGTGGCCAAGCGCGGCAACCACGTCGCCTTTGTCGAAGTTAAAACGCGCGCCACGCCCGCCGAACTCGACCATGCCATCGACGACCACCGCCTCCGCCGTGTCGCAGCTGCTGCCGAAATCCTTGCCCCCCGTTTTGCGACCAACGGCGAAGACATCAGCATTGATGTCATCCTCATCACCCCGCGTGCGCTGCCCCGCCACCTTGTCAACGTCTGGCATGGCTGACAAAGCAGCGGCATGACCCTGCGCGCCGCATTCCAGATGGACCCGATGGAGAGCCTCAACATCGGCGGCGACTCCAGCTTTGCCCTCATGCTCCGGGCGCAGGAGCGCGGGATTGATCTCTGGCATTATGACGTCGGCGGGCTGACGTGGGACGGCGGACGGCTTTATGCCCATGCGCATCCCGTGACCGTCCAGCATGTCAAAGGCGACCATTATCGCTTCGGCGATCCCGTCATCCTTGATCTCGGTCGTGACATCGATGTCGTGCTGATGCGACAGGATCCACCCTTCGACCTGAGCTATATCACCGCGACTCACTTGCTCGAGCGAATTCGCGACGAAACGCTCGTCGTCAACGATCCCGAAAGCGTCCGCAACGCGCCCGAAAAGCTGTTCGTCCTCGATTATGCGCGCTTCATGCCGCCAACGATGATCACCCGCTCGGTGGACGATGCCCGCGCCTTCCTCGCCAAGCATGGCCAGATTGTCGTCAAGCCGCTCCACGGCAATGGCGGCAAAGCGATCTTCAAGATCGATAGCGACGGCGCGAATCTCTCCTCGCTGATTGAAGTCTTCAACACCGCCTATGTCGAGCCGCACATGGTCCAGGCCTTTCTGCCCAGCGTTGCGGCCGGTGACAAACGCATCGTGCTCGTCGACGGCGTGGTCGCGGGTGCGGTCAACCGCATTCCCGGTGAAGGCGAAATCCGCTCGAACCTCGCCGTCGGTGGCAAAGCAGCAAAAACCGACCTCACGGTGCGCGAACGCGAAATCTGCGAAGCGCTCGGCCCCGAACTCAAAAAACGCGGGCTGCTTTTCGTCGGTATCGATGTCATCGGCGGCGAATGGCTGACCGAAATCAACGTGACCTCGCCGACCGGCATAGTCGCCATCGATAAATTTAACGGCACCGATACGGCGGGCATGATCTGGGACGCTGTCGAAAGGCGCCTTGCCGCCAAAAGTTAATTACACAACCGAAGTGCTGAGCTTGTCGAAGCACGGTTCACCTGCCGAACCGTCCTTCGACAGGCTCAGAACTACGGAAAGAGGATAAACGAAACACGTGACCGAATTCGTTTTCAAACTCGTCGAGCAAGGCGGCTATTGGGGCGTCGCGCTGCTAATGCTGCTCGAAACCATCTTTCCGCCAATCCCTTCCGAAGTCATCATGCCGCTCGCCGGTGTCGTCGCCGCACGCGGACAATTGTCGCTGCCGCTTGTCATCGCAGCGGGCACGACGGGCGCAATGCTCGGCAATATCCTCTGGTATGTCGCGGCCAAGCTCCTCGGGCTCGACCGTTTCCGCCCCTATATCGAAAAGTACGGCCGCTGGCTGACGCTCGACTGGGCCGAAATCGAACGCGCCCACCGCCTGTTCGACAAACACGGCGGCGCCATCGTCTTTATCGCACGGATGCTGCCCACGGTGCGCTCGCTGGTGTCGATCCCTGCGGGCCTGCTCAAGATGAAGTTCGTGCCCTTCCTGCTCTGGTCGACGCTGGGCTCGGCAATCTGGACGGCCGGCCTTGCCATCGCCGGATGGGTGCTCGGCCAGCAGTTCGAGAATATCGAAACAGTGCTCGGGCCATTGTCGCTCGCGGTAATCGGCGGGATCGTGCTGTGGTATCTCTACCGCGTGGTTACTTGGCGTCCGGCCAATTGATTACGCCAGAAAAACATCGACTTCCTAGAGGCAAAGGAAGGTCACGAAGACCCTAGTTGGGCAATCTTCAATTTCTTTTGGCGACGTTTTGGCCGTTTAGGCACACTGTCAGCAAGAGCCTTGGCATCCTCTGGAAGAACAAACGACCGATGTAAAAAGCTCTCCGTTATTGAAACAAGAGTCGACAGCTCATCATCGTCCGGTTGCCAACCTCTATGTGCGGCGGCATTGCCTGCATCCGTCAGCACTCCAAGGGTCAATTTCTCATTTTCTCCAATAACTCCAGCCGACTGAAGTTCTTTCAACTTTTCTTCAAAACTAATCGCAGGATCGATTCCAAGAAGCTCTGACGCACGATCAAACACTGTTCTCGTAGCAACTGCTGCGGGCACCTTTAGATCAGCATCAAGTGCTCCGTACACGTCATCAAGCAACGCACCAAGTGGTCGATCTTGAAGTGATATCCTATAATACCATGAAGGCCGGTCACGCTTTAACGGGCTGGGCCAATGCTCTAACTTGTGTGGCAGATATGGCTCCCATTCACCCGTAGCTGGGTCACGGCGGTGATCCATGTTCTCCGAGAAAACATGATCTGTTTGAAAAAACGGTGTTTCGCAGCCCAAACAGATCAATAGTCGATAGTCTGTTCGACCCCATACATCATCTGTATCATACACTACATGATGCGATCCGGCGATGCTGACTAATCGATCCGGGCCGCATTCGGGACAGTGTCCACGCGTCCGTTCGTCGGACGGCTTAACGAAGAGACTCAAGCCGCGTCGTCCAACGCTTCCTTCTTGGCATACACCCGCACCGGCTCTTTCGTCCCCGCGACCACATCCTTGTCGATCATCACTTCGTCGACGCCGTCCATCCCGGGCAGGTCGAACATCGTGTCGAGCAGGATGCTCTCAAGGATCGACCGCAACCCGCGCGCGCCGGTTTTGCGTTCGATACCCTTTTTGGCAATCGCGACCAATGCTTCGTCGGTGAAGCCGAGATCGACATCTTCCATCTCGAACAGCTTGCGATACTGCTTGACCAGCGCGTTCTTCGGCTCGGTCAGGATCTTGACCAGCGCTTCGGTATCAAGGTCTTCCAGCGTCGCCACAACCGGCAAACGGCCGACAAATTCGGGGATCAGCCCGAACTTCAGCAGATCCTCGGGCTCGCAGCTTTGCAGGATCGCGCCCGTGCGGCGATCATCCGGCCCCGCAACATGCGCACCAAAGCCAATCGACTTGCCCTGCAAACGGTCGCCGATGATCTTTTCAAGGCCACTGAAGGCCCCGCCACAGATGAACAGGATGTTCGTCGTGTCGACTTGCAGGAATTCCTGCTGCGGGTGCTTGCGCCCACCCTGCGGCGGCACGCTCGCGGTCGTGCCTTCCATCAGCTTGAGCAATGCCTGCTGCACGCCTTCGCCCGACACATCGCGGGTGATCGACGGATTTTCGGCCTTGCGCGAAATCTTGTCGATTTCGTCGATGTAAACGATCCCGCGCTGCGCCCGCTCGACGTTGTAGTCGCTCGCCTGCAACAGCTTCAGGATGATATTTTCGACATCCTCGCCGACATAGCCCGCTTCGGTCAGCGTCGTCGCATCGGCCATTGTAAACGGCACGTCGAGAATCCGCGCCAAAGTCTGCGCCAGCAATGTCTTCCCGCAACCCGTTGGCCCGACCAGCAGGATATTCGACTTGGCCAGCTCGACATCGGCGCCCTTCTGACCATGGTTCAGCCGCTTGTAGTGATTGTGCACGGCAACCGAGAGAACGCGCTTCGCCTTTTTCTGGCCGATGACATAATCATCGAGCACGTCGCAGATTTCCTGCGGTGTCGGCACGCCCCCGTCCTTTTTGGACACGAGCGACGATTTCGTCTCTTCGCGAATGATATCGTTGCAAAGGTCGACGCACTCATCGCAGATGAACACCGTCGGCCCCGCGATGAGCTTGCGCACTTCGTGCTGCGATTTGCCGCAAAACGAGCAATATAGCGTGCTCTTGGAATCACCGCCGCTGAGCTTCGTCATTCAATCCATCCTTCGCGCTTGGGGAACGCGCGCGTTAGTGTGGGGGGCCA
>JAYWFN010000283.1:0-83219 GCA_043778785.1 Sphingomonas sp.
ACAGCGTCGAAACGAAGACGTGCGGGTTGCGGTTATGCGGCAGTTTCGTTGCGCGTTGCATGATAGCGCGCGCGGAAGGCATCGGCCCATATTGTCAGTTCGCGACGGGCAATCGCGCTGCGCAGACCCGTCATCACCTGTTGATAAAACCACAGATTATGTTCGGTCATCAGCATGGCACCGAGCATTTCGCCCGAGCGGACGAGATGATGAAGATAGGCCTTGCTCCATGCCGCGACCGGCGAACCGGGATCGAGCGGCGTCAGGTCTTCGGCGAATTTCGCGTTGCGGATATTCAGGGGGCCGTCCCAAGTGAATGCCTGTCCGTTGCGGCCCGAGCGGGTCGGCAGGACGCAGTCGAACATATCAATCCCGCGCTCGACCGCGCCGACAATATCGTCGGGCTTGCCAACGCCCATCAGGTAGCGTGGCTTGTCGGTGGGCAACATAGCGACGGCATAGTCGAGCACACCAAACATTGCGGCCTGACCTTCGCCGACCGCGAGGCCGCCGACGGCATAGCCATCGAACCCGATCTCGATGAGTTTTTGCGACGATGCAGCACGCAAATCCGCGAACATCGATCCTTGCTGGATACCGAACAACGCACCGGCACTGGTAAATGCATCGCGCGACCGTTGTGCCCAGCGCATCGAGCGTTCCATCGACTTATGCGCAACCTCATGCGTGGCCGGAAACGGCGTGCATTCGTCGAACGCCATGACAATGTCCGAGCCAAGCAGCGCCTGAATCTCCATCGATCGTTCCGGCGACAGCATATGCCGCGACCCGTCGAGATGCGATTTGAAGGCGACGCCCTCTTCGGTAATTGTCGTCAGGTCGCCGAGCGACATCACCTGATAGCCGCCGCTGTCGGTCAGGATCGGGCGATCCCAACGCATAAATTCATGCAACCCGCCGAGCCGCGCCATCCGTTCCGCGCCGGGGCGGAGCATCAAGTGATAGGTGTTGCCCAAAATGATGTCCGCGCCCGTGTCGCGCACGGTGGCGGGTTTCATGCCCTTGACTGTGCCAGCTGTGCCGACGGGCATGAAGGCAGGCGTGCGGATGTCGCCGCGCGCCATATGGATGGTGCCGGTGCGTGCGGGGCCGTCAGTCGCGGCGATAGCAAAGGAAATTGGTAGCTTGGGCACGATCAAGATTTAAAAATCGCGTCGCTGTCACGCTTGGCATGGATGATCCGTGCGATTTCAACACCAGCCTCGCCTATGCGATAGAAGAATCGATAGTGGTCAAGCGGAACGCAGCGAAGATCGGGGCGAATATCTGGCATCGCCGCACCGGACCGAGGAAATCGCTCAAGGCGGTCACAGATTTTGGCGACACGAGCGACAAAGTCATCGGCAATATCGGCACCATATTGCGAGAGATAACCCCAAATGTCTTTTAGATCGTCTTCGGCTTCAGGCGAAAAATAAACCGGTGTCACGCAGCGCGCCGAGACGCGCGCAACCGATCCCGACCACGCCGTTTGATCCGCTCGAAAAAGGCTTCATCAGCAACAACGCCGGGGCCGCTGTCGATGCCCTTTTGAATTTCGGCACGAAGCCACGCCAATTGTTCATCCTTCGTGCCGTCGGGAATCGTCAGGTGAACAGGTGCGTCAAGATCATCGTCTTTAAGATCAGCCACCTCACGTCTCCAATCGTTTTCGTCATTTCGGCATTGATTATGGCAGCAACAAACTCGAATCGCCATAGCTGTAGAAGCGATAACCGCTTGCGATGGCATGGGCGTATGCGGCCTGCATTCGCTCCAGTCCCATCAGCGCGCTGACAAGCATGAACAGCGTTGATTTGGGGAGATGGAAATTGGTCATCAGGCCGTCGATGGCCTTGAAGCGATAGCCGGGCGTGATGAAAATCGCCGTGTCGCCTTCGAAAGGGTGGATCAGCCCATCACACTCGGATGCGCTTTCGAGAAGGCGCAATGACGTCGTGCCGACGGCGATCAGGCGTCCACCACCGGCGCGCACCGCGTTCAGCCGCGTTGCCGTTGCGGCATCGATCCGGCCCCATTCGGCATGCATCGCATGATCGTCGGTATCGTCGGCCTTGACCGGCAGGAAGGTGCCCGCACCAACGTGAAGCGTCAGCGTTTCATGCGCGATGCCGCTGTTGGACAGCGCTGTCATAAGACCGGGCGTGAAATGCAGTGCCGCCGTCGGCGCGGCAACCGCACCTTTTTCCGCCGCGAACATTGTCTGATAATCATCGGCATCGCGGGCGTCGACGGCGCGCTTGCTGGCGATATAGGGCGGGAGCGGCATTGTCCCTGCGCGTTCGAGCAGGGTTTCGACGGGTTCGGTGCCCGCAAATGTCAGCAGCCAGCTGCCGTCCGCGCGCTTGTCACTGGTCGCCGCAGATACGCCCGCGCCAAAATCAACGACATCGCCATCATGCAGCCGCTTGGCATTGCGGATGAACGCACGCCAGCTGCGCAGCCCCTCGCGTTTGTGCAGCGTGGCACCGATCGTTGCATCGCCGCGCCGCTCGGTGAGTTGCGCAGGGATAACGCGGGTATCGTTGAAGACCAGGCAATCGCCCGCGCGGAGAAGTGACGGCAGGTCGTGGACGAACTTGTCGGTCAGCCCATCCCCGCCGACCACTAGCATCTGCGCTGAATCGCGCGGGCTTGCCGGGCGCAGCGCAATGCTTTCGGGTGGGAGTTCAAAATCGAAAAGATCGACGCGCACTATTTGGGCACGGCATCCGCAGGCAGCGCTTGGGGTGGCGCAACAGCAGCCACAGCCGGCAAGGGCATACGCGGCGCATTCGGCCCATCGGCTTCGATCCACGCCTTGACGATCTTCGCCGGGTTGGCAGGGGGTTCGCCACGCTCGATCAGGTCGACATAGGGCATCCCCGAAACGACGCGGCCGAACGGCGTATATTTGCCATCGAGCCGCAGGACGGGAAGGAAAACGATGAAAAACTGGCTGTTCGCGCTGTCCACGCTCTCGGAACGCGCCATCGACACAGTGCCGCGCAGATGTGGCATATCGTTAAACTCGGCTTTCACATCGGGCAGCGTCGATCCGCCTTCACCCGTGCCCTTGGGATCGCCGGTCTGGGCCATGAAACCATCGATCACACGGTGGAACAACAGGCCGTCATAAAAGCCCGCGCGGGTCAGCGTTTTGATCCGCTCGACATGGTTCGGCGTCTTGTCGGGCCGCAAGAGCACAACGACCGTCCCCCCCGTCGACAGCTGGATGTGCCAGAGATTATCAGGCGTCGCGACCGGCTCGATGATTGTTGTCGTTACGATTGCGCGCGGTGCAAGTTTGGGCTTTTTCTTGGCAAGCGCAGGACTGGCCAGCGCGAGAACAGCCATGAACGCAGTCAAAAAGGTCTTCAAAGGTTCAACTCCGGGAAACGCGGGAAAATACGACGATCGACTGACCATTGCCTGAACGTCAACGGCCCTTGCGTCCAATGGTTTCGACGCGGGCAACCACTTCGGCTTCAACGGTTGGCATCACGAACTTGCCGATGGCCCCGCCATAGAGCGCAATTTCCTTGACGAGGCGGCTGGCAATCGGCTGCAACGCGACGTCGGACATCAAAAAAATTGTTTCGATACGGTCGTTGAGCTGACGGTTCATGCCCGTCAGCTGATACTCATATTCGAAATCGGTAACCCCCCGCACACCGCGGATGACAACGGTTGCACCACGCGCTTCGGCAAAATCGACCAGCAGCGAGTTGAAACCGACGACTTCAATATTGGCATTGCCAAATGTTGCCACTTCGCGCCGCACCATCGCAATGCGCTCGTCATCGGTAAACATCGGGGACTTGGCGGCGTTGGTCGTAACGCCGATGATCAGCCGGTCAACCAGCTTCGCGCCGCGCGCGATAATGTCCATGTGCCCCCGCGTGATCGGGTCAAATGTGCCGGGGTAAACGCCGATACGGGTCATCACCGGTCCCTTTCGATCGAATAGCGGGCAATCGCACGCAGCAAATCCGCTTCCTCGCCGAAACTGTTCAAATGCGATATCGCCTGATCGACCAGCATTTGCGCCTGTGCCCGCGCGCGATCGACGCCGAGCAGCGACAGGAACGTTGCTTTGCCCGCCGCAGCATCCTTGTGCAGCGCTTTGCCCGCAAGTTCTTCATCACCTTCTTCGTCGAGCAGGTCGTCGGCAATTTGGAACGCGAGGCCAACATCACGCGCATAGCCACGCAACGAGCCGCGCCCTTCGGGCGGCACACGGCCCATAATGGCGCCCGCCTCCACACTGAACGCAATCAGCGCGCCGGTCTTCATCTGCTGAAGCCGGGTGACGCCGTTCAGGTCGAACGTCTGCGTTTCGGCGGCAATGTCCATCATCTGGCCGCCTGCCATGCCCGATGGCCCACTCGCCCGGGCCAATCCCTCTGCCAGTTCGATACGAACGAACGGATCGGTGTTTACCGCTTCGTCGACAACCAGCTCGAATGCCAGCGCATGCAGCGAGTCGCCCGCCAGCACGGCAATCGCTTCATCGAACGCCTTATGCACGGTCGGCTTGCCGCGCCGCATGTCGTCATCGTCCATGCACGGCAGATCGTCGTGGATCAACGAATAGACGTGGATTGCCTCGACGGCGCAGCCAACGCGCAGTGCCGCCGCGCGGTCGACATTGAACAGCGCACACGACGCGACGACCAGCAACGGCCGCAGCCGCTTACCGCCGCCGATACTGGCATGGCGCATGGCGTGGAACAGCGGCGCGCGCTGGTCATCAGGAACAGGCAACAGCGTGTCGAACAGCCGGTCGACATCGCGCGCAATGTCCGCCAGCGCATCGCCCAATATCGGCGCCACCACCCCCATCAGTGCCTAACTCCCGTCAAACGGCATGGTGCCAGTCGGCGCGCCGTCACTGCCCAGACTGATTTTCTCGATCCGCGCCTGTGCATCCTTCAGTCGGCGTTCGCACTGCGTCCGCAAGGCATCGCCTTCGGTATAAAGTGTGATAGATTCGTCAAGGCTTGCATCGCCGCTTTCAAGGCGCTGGACGATGGTCTCCAGACGCTTGAGTGCGTCCTCGAACGATAGGGCAGTCAGATCTTCGGCCATGCGAAGCGTAGTGACGGGCGGCGGCGCGGGGGTCAAGCCGCTGCCTTGGCCCGCTCCTCGGCCACCAGCTCTTTGCGGCTCAGCTTGCCAACCAAGGTTTTGGGCAGGTTCAGCCGGACCTCGACGTCGATCACCCGTTCATGCTTGCCGAGTTGCGGGTTGAGCCAATCCTTCAGCCCCGCGCCATCCGCGCCATCGTTCAACGTCACGAACGCCTTGGGCATCTCGCCGTGATAGGCATCGGGAATGCCAATCACGATTGCCTCTTTGACGGCGGGATTCTGATAAAGCACGGCCTCAATCTGGCTGGGGAAGACTTTGAAGCCGCCGACCGCGATCATATCCTTCAACCGGTCGACAATCCGGATATAGCCATCATCATCGATTGTCGCGACATCGCCGCTGCGCAGAAAACCATCGACAAACGTGTCGGCGTCGGCGTCGGGGCGACCCCAATAGCCCTGCATCACTTGCGGGCCGGAGAATACCAGTTCGCCGGGTTCGCCAGCAGGAGCGGGCTTGGTCGGGTCTTCGCGGTCGACGAGCTTTACGATTGTGCCCTGCACAGGCTGTCCGATAGTACCGGTCTTGTTAATGCCGTCATAGGGATTGCACGCAACAACGCCCGAACTTTCAGTCAGCCCATAGCCTTCGACCACGCGCGCGCCGGTGGCGCGTTCGAATTTGGTCTTGAGCGCAGGTGCCAGCGGTGCGCCGCCCGAGATGCAGACGTTGAGGCTTTTGAACGATGTGCTGCCCATCTTCGGATGGTCGAGCAGCGCCTGATACATGGTCGGCACGCCGGGCAGCGCCGTCGCCTTGATCCGCTGAATCGTCGCGAGCGTCATCTTGGCATCAAAACGCGGCAGCATCGCAATCATCCCGCCCGCAAGAACCGTGCGGTTCAATACGCAGGTGTTGGCAAAGACATGGAAGAATGGCAGCACCCCAACGATCCGGTCCGCTTGTCCCGCGCGCGGATCAAGCGCGTGAACCTGCCGCGCGTTGGCGGTCATGTTCTGGTGCGAAAGCATCGCGCCTTTGGGCACACCCGTCGTCCCGCCGGTATATTGGATCAGCGCAATTTCACTGGCATCGATTGCAACGGGTTTGAACGCACCGGTAACCGATGCCATCCGCAATACCCGCGCATCATCGGGCAAAACCGCAATGTCCTTGCGCTTGAACAGCTTGTAGAGCGCTCGCTTGACTGGCGGCAGCGCATCGGCAATCGCGCCGACAATGATCCGGTCGATCAGCCCCTGATCCAGCAAGGCCGTCGCCGTGGCCATCAATTGCGGCACATCACTGGTCACAATGACGCGGGCCCCGCTGTCCGATACCTGATGCGCAAGCTCAGCGACCGAATAGAGCGGCGACATGTTGACGATAAGCCCACCGGCCATCAGCGCCCCGTAATAGGCCACCAGATAATCGGGGACGTTGGGCAGGAACAGGCCGATCCGGTCGCCTTTCGCCATCCCCTGCGTCTGAAGCCCGCCGGCGAAATCGCGCGCTCGGGTTGCAATATCGGCATAGCTTGATTGCGCGCCTATAAAATCGGTGAGGATGGCCGTCGGCGTTCTTGCCGCACTGGCGGCAAACATCGCCGGCAGCGTCATCGGGGCAAAAGTCCGGTCCCACGCCGACGGGTGCACATAATGCTCTCGCCAGACGCTTGACCGTTCGTTCATCGGCAAAAGTCTAGGCTAGGCCGCTGAATAAAAATAGACCCCGTTACGGTCTTCCTTCACGGCACGCCCGGTCACTTCGAGATGGCGCAAATGCGCGAGTGCTTCGCCCGTCGCGAGGCCGAGAATGCTGTCGTCTATGGCACGCGCGAACAGGACGCCGAAGCAATCGACCGCGCGGCGCGGTTCCTCGGCAAGGCGCGATTGCAGCCGCTCGAGACTGACGCGGTGCCCCTCCTCGAGCCGGTCGAGCCGCGCATGAAGCCCCTTGAACGGTTCGCCGTGCGCGGGCAGCACGAGCAGGCTATCGGGCAGCGCGCGGAACTTGGCGATCGACGCCAGCCATTCGCCGAGCGGATCAGCCGTCGGCTCGGTAATCGTCACCGACACATTCGATGTAATCCGTGGCAGCACCTGATCCCCGGCAATCATCAGATCGCCGTCGAAATCGACGAGGCAGACATGCTCGGGCGTATGACCGCTGCCGACCCAGACAGTCCAGTCGCGTTTACCGATTCGGATGACGTCGCCTTCGGTCATGCGGATATGGCCAACGGGCAGCGGCGAAACGATCTTGCCGAAATTGCCCCAGCCGCGCGCTTTCATGGCCGCGATTTGCTCGTCATTCCACCCCGCGCCGATCAGCTGATCGACCGCTTCCGCCGGGGGGTCGTCGCGGACATCCGCCATCAGCATCCGCGTCAGCAGATATTCGGTGCGGTTCATCCACAGCGGCGCGCTGTGCGTCTCGCACAGCCAGCCCGCACAGCCAATGTGATCGGGATGGAAATGCGTCGCGAAGACGCGCGTCACGCGCCGTCCGCCAAGCGCACGTTCCCAGGCTTCCTTGCTTGCCGGAATGTTCAGCCCGGTATCGACAATAGCAACGCCATCGCCGTCTTCAAGCACCCAGACATTGATATGCCGGAGCGACCCCGGCACTGGCAACCGCGTCCAGCCCACACCCTCGGCAATCGGAAACACGTCACCATAGCCCGGCGCATATTCGCCGAGCGGATAGGTCAGCCCCTTCGCAACAAGCGGCTCGAACCCATGATCGGCCAGACTGGCGTCATAGGCAGGCGGTTCTTTCACTTACTTTTTGAACGGATCGATGAAGTTCCCGATCATGCCGGGGCCTTCGCCCGCTTCTTCGGCGAGGGCAGCATCGGCCACACGCGCGGCTTCGGTGCGCTGGTCGCGAAGTTCCTGAATGAGCGCCGCGCGATCGCCTTCGATCCGATCGTCCACCGGCGCTTCGATTCCGGCGGCTTTCGCGGCTTTCGCCACAGCGGCATCGAGCTCGCGCTGCGACGTCAAGCCCAGCGTTACCGGATCCTTGGGCACGATATTGGCCATATTCCAGTGCGAACGGTCACGGATCGCGCCAATCGTCGTGCGCGTCGTGCCGATCAGTTTGCCGATCTGGCCATCGCTGACTTCGGGATGATTGCGGATGATCCACGCGATACCATCGGGCTTATCAGCGCGCTTTGATACCGGCGTGTAGCGCGGCCCTTTTGTCCGCGTTACCGGTTCGGGTTCACGGTCCATTTTCAGGACATAGCTGGGGTCGTTCTGGCCCTTTTCGATTTCGGCCATTGTCAGTTCGTGCGCGCGGATCGGATCGCGCCCGGTCAGCTTTGTCGCCGCCGTATCATCGGCAATCGCTTGCACTTCGAGGATGTGGAGACCACAGAAAGTGGCGATCTGGACAAAGCTCAGCGATGTCTGGTCGACCAGCCATGACGCAGTGGCATGGGGCATGAGTGGCTGGGCCATCGATAAATCCTTCACATAAAATAAGGGCCACCCCTTTCGGAGCGGCCGGACGTTGGCAACTGTCTAAGCCGCTTGCCGCCAAAGGGCAAGGCATCAGGCCGCAGCTGCCTTGTTGACCGCCGGGACGAGTGCGGCGACAAACTGTCCAGCGCTCGCCGACCACGTAAATGTCGCGCCATAAAGTGCGCAATCGGCGCGGCCACGGGTCAGCGCTTTTGTGATGGCCACAGTCAAATCCTCATCGAGCGCACCGGTCATCGGCGTTACAACGTCAATCGGACCGCTCACGGGAAAGGCGGCCACTGGCGTTCCGCACGCCAGCGCTTCGATCATCACGAGCCCAAACGTGTCAGTGCGGCTTGGGAACACAAAAACATCGGCACCGGCGTAAGCGCCCGCAAGGATGCGCCCGTCGAGCGATCCCAGGAAATGCACATCAGGGAATTTGGCTTCGAGCGTCACCCGCGCCGGGCCATCGCCGACCACGACCTTACTGCCCGGGGCCGCGCTAGCCAGAAAGGCTTCGATATTCTTTTCGACTGCGACGCGACCGACATAGAGCTGGATCGGGCGTGGAAGATCGGCAAACAGATCAGGGGGCAGCGCATCGGGCGAGAAATTCGCGAGATCGACACCGCGGCTCCAGTGGCGGTGGTGCGGAATGCCGTGCGCACTAAGCATTTGCCGCACCGACTGTGTCGACACCAGAACGGCCTGCGACGCCCCGTGGAACCAGCGCATGTACATCCATATCCATTCGGACGACATGCCCGTGCGCGCTGCAAAATAATCGGGAAACTGCGTGTGATAGGCCGTCGTGAAGGGAAACTGCCGACGCAGACACCATCGCCGCGCCGCCACGCACAACGGCCCTTCGGTCGACAGATGCACCGCATCGGGCGCGAAGCTGGCTATCCTGTCTCCCACCCATGTCGCGCGCGTCATCGCCAGCCGGATTTCGGGATAAGTCGGGCACGGGATCGACGGATAAAGATCGGGCGAGACGACCGCAACGACATGCCCTTGTCGCTCGAGCTCGGCCCGTGTCGCTGTCAACGTGCGTACGACACCGTTGACTTGCGGGTGCCACGCGTCGGTAACAATCGCGATCCGCATATCGACGCTATCCCTACGCTGCCAGCTTCAGGTCCGCGATGCGCCGGGCTTGTTGCACATCGGCCCAGTGCAATATCTCCATCCGCCCGTCGAAATGCTCGACCAGCGCGGTGCAGCCTTCGACCCAATCGCCATCATTATAATAATCGACACCGGCAATATCGCGCATTTCGGCGGTATGGATGTGACCACAGACAACGCCATCGACGTTGCGCTTGGCCGCCTCGTGGGCAACAACTTGTTCGAACTGGCCGATGAATTCGACCGCGTTTTTGACCTTGTGCTTGGCGTGTTTGGACAGCGACCAATAGGGTTTGCCCATCGCAGCCCGGATGCGGTTGACGATATAGTTGAACCGCATCAGCAGATCATAAGCCTGATCGCCGATCACCGCGAGCCAGCGATGGGCAATCATCACCGCGTCAAATTCATCGCCGTGCAGCACGAGCAGTCTGCGCCCATCGGCGGTTTCGTGAATGGCCTCGCGCACGATTTCGACGCCACCGAAATTCATGCCGGCAAACTGGCGGAACATTTCATCATGATTGCCGGGAATATAGATCACCCGCGTGCCGCGCTTCGCCCGCTTCATCACGCGCCAGACGATGTCATTATGCGCCGACGGCCAGTAGAATTTCTTCTTCATCCGCCAGCCGTCGATGATGTCACCGACCAGATACATCGTGTCGCTGTCAGTCGAATCGAGAAAATCGATCAGCATTGCCGCGTTGCAGCCGCGTGTGCCAAGGTGAATGTCGCTGATCCAGGTCGTGCGATAGCGCAGCCGCTTGCGCCGGCCTTCCGGGATCGACGGCAACGGGTCCGTAAGGCCACCGAAATCAGCGCCAAACGGAATACGGGTGATCGCGTCCATATCGGCTCCCTGCTGGACGTATCGTCTTTATGCAGAGCTATGAAACCCGATTGTGACGTGCACTTTCTATTTTGATGCCACTATTGTGACAGCGGTTTTACATGATCCCGGCTTTAGCCCGCTTCCGTTCGGCGCGTTTGATCATGAGCCAGGTCACGCACACGAGCCCGACAATCGACAGCCAGCCCCAGATATGGGCGTAAATCGGGAAGCTGTAGCTTTTGGTCGGGTCTCTGCCCGCCATTTTGGTCATGGCTGAACGGTCAACGTCGGTCAGCGGCGCGATGCTGACGTTGTCGCCGCGCTCTGAATACAGGACAAAGCCCTGATCCTCGGAACCGATGAACGGCATCCACAAGGCGCTGATTTCGCGATAGGAATAGCCGAGATCAAGCTGGATCGGTTCGCCCTTGTCATCATAGCCGCTAAACTCGGGCGTGCGGGGCAAGGTTGCGACCAGCACAATATGCGGTGCGTTGGTCAGCGCGAAACCACGTGGCGCGCGGCCTTCGGGGACGTAACGCTGCGCTGCGGCATAGAGTGCCAGTCCCACGACACCGAGGATGACAAGGGTAACCAGCCAACCACCAAAACGCGCCGTCTTCATGCGCGGACTTGTAACACGATTTTCCCGACATGCGCGCCTGAATCTATCAGCGCATGCGCTTTTGCCGCATCGGCCAGCGGAAACACGCTGTCGATGACAGGCTTCAATCGACCCGCCTCAACGTGCGGCCAGACCGTGCGCGCCAATTCTTCGGCGACAAGGCTTTTGAACATCACCGAACGCGGGCGCAGCGTTGAGCCCGTCAGTGTCAGGCGGCGCATCATCAGGAGCGGGATGAAAAGCTCGGTCTTTGGGCCGTTGAGGACCGCAATCGAAACATGCCGCCCTTCTTCGGCAAGGCATTGCAGGTTGCGTGGCAGATAGTCACCACCAACCATGTCGAGCACCGCGTTGACGCCCGCGCCGCCCGTAATCCGCTGAACCTCAGCGACGAAATCTGCTGTTTTGTAGTTGATCGCATGGTCGGCGCCGAGGGCGGTCGCCTGCGTGCATTTCTCGTCCGACCCGCATGTGACGATGACGGTCAGACCGAACAGCTTGCCAAGCGAAATCGCCATCGTGCCGATGCCGCTCGTCCCGCCGTGGACAAGGACCGTGTCGCCCTCGACGGCATAGGCGCGCTCGAACAAATTGGTCCACACGGTGAACAATGTCTCGGGCATCGCGGCGGCCTCGATCATCGACAGCACGGGCGGGACGGGCAAGCAGATGCCCGCCGAAGCGACAGTATATTCAGCATAGCCTCCACCGGGAACCAGCGCGCACATCGCCTGACCAAGCAGTGCTGTATCGACGCCTTCGCCCAGTGCCACGACATCGCCTGCGATTTCGAGACCCATGATCGATGGCGCGCCGACAGGTGGCGGATAACCGCCTTTGCGTTGCAAAACATCGGGCCGGTTGACCCCGGCTGCCGCGACGCGGATCAGGATTTCACCCGCGCCGGGGGCCGGCACCGGCCGCATGACGGGGACCAGCACTTCGGGACCGCCGGGCGCTTCCGGATCAATCGCGGTCATTGTGGCGGGAATATCAGTCATGCGATTGATCACGAAAAAGAACTCCCTGTTGCCAAGGCCGTAACCATTCGTCGGCGCTGATGCCACAACACAAAAAAGGCGCGCCGATGAGAGCGCGCCTTTTGAGAGTTCAGGAAGGAAAAGTTTATTTTCCAAACACCGAATATTGCTCGTTGCCGACGAAACCGAGCTTCGTGATTTCCGACTTCTTGATCACGGCCAGAACCTGATCAACCATGTCGTAGCGTGAATTCGGATCGGGCTGCACATGCAGTTCGGGTTCGGGCACCATGGCCTTCGTTGAATCAAGATATTGACGCAGTGTAACGAGGTCGATTGCACTGCCGTTCCAAGTGACGACGCCTTGCTGACTTACACCGACTTTATTGATGACAGGATCAGGTATGGTTGTCGTTAACGGAGGAACGGGACTGGGCAGTGCAACTTTGACGGCATGTGTCTGCATTGGAATCGTAATGATGAACATAATGAGGAGAACCAACATCACGTCGATCAGTGGCGTCGTATTCATTTCCATCACCGGATCATCGTCGTCACGTCCGAGAACCATTGCCATTTCACCACCTCCTTATGAAGTGATGTTATCACATCATAAAAGTTGCGATAGCGCAACAAAAAAGGCGGCCCGTATTGGGACCGCCTCAATTGCACGATGATCCGGAAAAGCTACTTTCCAAACACCGAATATTGCTCGTTGCCGACGAAACCGAGTTTCGTGATTTCCGACTTCTTGATCACAGCTAAAACCTGATCGACCATGTCGTAGCGTGAATTCGGGTCGGGCTGCACGTGCAGTTCAGGCTCGGGCACCATATCTCTGGTCGAATCGAGATATTGGCGCAACGTGACCAGATCGACCGCCGATCCGTTCCACGTCACCGTTCCCGCCGGATCAATCGACACCTTGTTGATGTCGGGCTTGATCGGATTGTCGGGCGGTGTTTGCGAATTCGCGGGAAGATCGATCTTCACGGCGTGCGTCTGGATCGGGATCGTGATGATGAACATGATCAGCAAAACAAGCATGACGTCGATCAACGGCGTCGTGTTCATTTCACCAATGGGTTCTTCGTCGTCACCGCCGCCCATACTCATAGACATCAGGCTAGCTCCTTAAATTGCGCCGCAAGCGGCTGTCTTCGCTAAGCGCGTGCGTTGCCGCCCGGCGGGGGTTCGGAAATGAAGCCGACCTTGGCAAAGCCCGCGCGCTGCATCACATAAATCGCACCGCCAATGCACCGGTAGGGCGTATTCACGTCACCACGAATATGCGCTTCGGGCAGTTCGAGGCCGGGCGCATTGACGCCACCCTGCTTTTCGATTTCCAGCTTCAGCTTCTTAACCGCACGGTCGAGCAATTCATTAGAATCAACACGGGTCTGATTCCAGTAAACTTCACAGGCACCGGTTGGCGCCCTGATCGAAAGCGAGACATTTTCGGGCTTCGTCACGGTTGGATCAAACCGAACCTTGGGAAGCTTCACACCAACATTTTGAACCACGACCGGAATCGTGATCAGAAAAATGATGAGAAGAACCAGCATAACGTCCACCAGCGGTGTCGTATTGATTTCCGACAGTGGCTTTTCTTCGCCGCCGTCGTCTCCACCTACTGCCATTGACATAGAAAATTGTCCTGTCGCGTTTTGAAAGACGCAGGCGGACCAAAAAGGTCCGCCCGGCCCGTGTCTATCTTAGGCTTTTGCGGGTGCCGTAACAGGCTTTGCCGCTGCCGCTTTCGCGCCACCGATGCGGGCCGGACGGACCGCGCCGTTCGATGCCATCCAGCCATGAACGTCGTTCGTGAACGTGCCCATTTCTTCGAGGATCGCTTTGTTGCGGCCCTGAAGCCAGTTGTAGGCAAGCACCGCGGGAACCGCGACGGCAAGACCAATCGCGGTCATGTACAGCGCTTCACCAACCGGTCCGGCAACCGTGTCGATCGACGCCTGGCCCGACGCCCCGATTTTCACCAGCGCAGTCAGAATGCCCATGACGGTCCCGAACAGGCCGACAAACGGCGCGGTTGAGCCAACGGTCGCGAGGAACGACAGACCGCTCTTGAGCTTCGATTCAATCGCCGCACGCGAACGTGACATTGTCGACAAGGCCCAGTCATGCTGATCAACCGGATCGGTCAGCAGCGTGTGCTGTTCCTGTGCGCGCAGGCCATCGTCGATAATCTGCTTATAGGGGGTATCTTTGTCGAGCTTGGCCGACGCTTCCTTGAGCGTGGCATGGTTCCAGAAGCTGGCGCGGACCTTGCGAGCCTGACCCATGATCTTCTGCTGGTCCCACCACTTGGTCAGGAGAATATAAAGCGTGCCGACCGACATGATGACGAGGATACCGAGCGTGATCATCGTGACCGGACCGCCCTCTTCGATTGAGGCCATCAGGCCATATTGTGCGGCTTTTGGAGCCCCTGCCACTGCTGCGGCTGCAAATGTGATCAACATATTCGGTCTTCCCTCTGAAAGTTATTTACTATGTATTTTAATGATATCCAGCGTCAGTTCGTTGGCAGCACCCATTTGATGCGACTGCTGTAAACACCGCCCATTGCTTTGCCGTCCGAATCGCGTCCGGGCGCAAATTTCGCACGCCTTTTCAGCAATGTGCATGTCGTGTTGTCGAGCGTGCTCGATCCGCTGGACGACGTGACGGTGCAGTTCGTTACTTTGCCATCGGCACCGATATCGAGACGGAACCCGGTCGTGCCTGACTCTTCGTTGCGAACAGCAGACGGTGGATAGTCATCGTTCGACGTCCAGCTTCCCGGATTACCCTTTGGTGCCAGCTTGGCGACGGGCAACGGCGGCGGCGGCGGCGCTGGACGCGGTGGCTCGGGCGTCGGCACAAATACCGGCGGCGGCGTCGCTTGCGTCACGACAGTCGGTGGCGCCTGATTCGTGTTCACGATCGGTGGCGGCGACACGACCGGTGGTGGCGGAATATTCTGATCCGGCGGTGGCGGTGGTGGCGGCTCGACTGGCGGTGGTGGCTCATCCTTCACGTCAAACGTATTCAGATCAGCGGCAACTTTCTTGACGACATTATACCCGCCTTTGACCAAGGCGTAGCCGATAATCGCGTGAATGAGCACGACGATAATGATCGACCACATCCGTGCAGGTGTCATCTCTTTGTTGTCTGTGTAGGACATCCGGCGTTCTTACTCCCTCCAAACAGACCGTGAGTGGGAAACCGATCATGTACCGGAATGTTTCCGGCGCACCACGCAACCCACCCTGCCCGAACTCTTGCTGTTTCATCGACAGAAGCGAAATACTATCGCTCCCGCCAACGCCGCGCAATCGCTTAATCCCTGTTCATCTTCGATCGTGCAACCCCAAGCTGACAGGACCGTTACAAAATGCAACAGCAGGAAAGGTCGAATCGAATGACAAAGCGCCCAAATGCGACACATAAATTCGCAAAAGCCACTCTATTTGTGAGTGCGCTGCTCATGGTAAATGGCGGATTTGCCGCGATTCCAAAGCCGTCACCGCCGTCACCCGCTGATGCATGGCGCTATGCCGACGTGGCTGATCTGTTCGCCGGGGCTCCGATTGTCTTACGTGCAAAAATCATATCGGCAACCCGCATTAAAGCACCGCCGACTCCGTCCGGGGCAGTCCGATTCTATGTCGAGGCGAATGTCGTATCGCTGATTCGGGGGCCACAAGCGGTCCTGCCGAGGCTTGTTTGGCTGGTCGATATGATGCCCGATTCGCGTGGAAAAATTGCCAAACTGGCCAAGGCCGACGTTCTGGTCGCAGCGCTGCCCGTAGCGGGACGTCCCGGGGAGATTCGACTTGCCGCACGCGACGCACAGCCTTTCTGGAGCCCGACACTCGAAACGCGGGTTCGCAATATTATCAGCAGCGTTGCCGCTCCTGATGCGCCGCCCGCGATCACTGGCATTGCCAGTGCCTTTCATACCGCGGGCACCGTCACCGGCGAGGGGGAAACGCAGATATTCCTTTCAACTGTAACCACAGCACCAATTTCGGTCAGCGTGTTGACCCGTCCCGGTCAGCCGAAACGCTGGGCTTTTGCACTCGGCGAAATCGTTGACGAATCGGCCGCACCGCCAACGCCCGATACATTGGCATGGTATCGGCTTGCCTGTTTTCTGCCCCGCGCTCTGCCCGACGCGGCAGTCGGCGAGCTTCCCGCTTCGGATGCCGACGCAGCGCGGACTGACTATGGATTTGTGGTGGAAGCGCTGGGCGTGTGTCCGCGAACTAGAAAATAATGAGCGGTGTTAAAATCACGCTTTTTCGAGCGTGCACTGAAGCGGGTGCTGCTGCGACTGCGCGAAGTCCATGACCTGTGTGACTTTCGTTTCCGCAACTTCGTAGCTGAAGATACCACAAACGCCGACGCCCTTTTGATGGACATGCAACATGACGCGGGTGGCATCCTCCATACTCATCCGGAAAAAGCGCTGCAGGCAAAGGACGACGAACTCCATCGGCGTGTAATCATCGTTGAGCATCAGCACTTTATAGGGCGCTGGCTGTTTGGTCCGCGTGCGCGTCCGTGTCGCAACGCCGACACCCGTGCCGCCGCCTTCGTCATTCTTACGTTCGTTCGCGCTCAGGATCTGCATAGCGTCACGATATGGCAAGGCGGGGGCAGGGGGCAAGAGTTTCGACATAAAAAAAGGTCGCGCCAGTTGCCCGGCACGACCCTTTTCGTATTTTTTTTGCGCGAATGGCTTAGGCGACGACGGCCGTCTTCACTTTTTCAACCGCAACCGCATAACGGTTCTGCATCGGCTGCACGATTTCGCCGAGGAGCTTCATATAGCCTTCAGCAAATTTCGATGCTTCGCCGACCATCGCGTCGAGGTTGGTCTTGGCCACTTCCGACTGAAGCGCGAAAAATTCGGTTGGCGACTTCACAGCCGCGAACTTCTTGGCAGTCGCATTGGCTTCTTCGATCGACTTGCGGCCATATTCAGCCGAATATTTCGCAATGTCCTGCGCGCCCTTGGCGGCAACACGACCCGAAGCAACAACGGCTTCGAGATTGCCCTTCGAAAATTCAACCATTTCTTCAAGGCCCTTCGAGCCCTTTTCCATGGCAGTCTTGGCGCGGGCCGAGACGTCGCCGAACATTTCGGTGGCGCGTGCGGTCGCATCGGCGGTGAACTTCTGGGCGGTTTCCTGAACCTTGGTGACGGTATCATTCATGAGCGTTTTTCCTTCTTCAACAATGCGAGCCGCAACCGGCTCTGGGGTCTTGATCGGGGTTGGCGCAGGCGCAGCGGCTGCTGCAACCGCAACGGGCGGGGTCATCACAGGCTTTGGCGCCGGCGCTGCCACGACGGGGGCGGGCTTGGACGCTTCGGCTTTTACAATGACGGGAGCTTCGACCTCAGCCACGACCGGCGCAGGAACGACGGACGTCGGCGCTTCAACCTTTGCAATCGCGGGTTTTGCAACAACAGCTGCCACCTTTGCGACGGGCTTTGGCGCTACTGGCTTCGCAGCGATGGTTTTCTTGATAGGCGTATCGACCACAATCGGCCTCCGTTAGGTCTATGTTGCACTGCAATATAAACAGTCGGCGGCGAATTGCAAGGATTTTTGTTGCGGTGCAACATAAATGACATTCAGCGTTATAAACTGCTGGTTTAGCGCATTTTTACATAGCGCCCCGGCGCATCCTCGATGGCTTTCAGCGCGCCCTCGCCGGGAATCCGTGCACCACTTGCGACGACATCCTCGCCACCGAATCCACGGATCCAGCTGATCCAGTCGGGCCACCAACTGCCCTTATGTTCGGTTGCGCCCGCCATGAAATCATCGAGCGACGACATCGACCCATCGACCCAATGCTGATATTTCATTGCAGCTGGCGGATTGACCACGCCTGCAATATGCCCCGATCCCGCCAGCACGAACCGCTTTGGCCCCACCAGATGCTGGGTCAGTTTCCACACACTGGCGAGCGGCGCAATATGGTCCTCGCGGCCTGCCTGAATATAAGCCGGGGTTTCGATTTTTGTCAGGTCGATTGGCTCCCCCAGCGCACGCAACGCGCCCGGCACCACCAGCTTGTTGTCGCGGTAGAGATCACACAAATAGCTTTTGTGCCACTTCGCGGGCAGGTTGGTCGTATCCCCGTTCCAGTGCAGCAAGTCGAACGCCGGATACTCCTTGCCGAGCAGATAATTGCTGACCACTGTGTTCCAGATCAGATCCTTGCCACGCAAGAGGTTGAAGGTCAGCGCAAGGTAGCGTCCGTCGAGAAATCCGTTTGTCGAAAGCTGGTCGATCATGGCCAGATTGGCATCGTCGATAAAGTTCAGCAGTTCGCCCGCTTCGCTGAAATCGACCTGCGCGGTAAAGAATGTTGCCGACTTGACCTTTTTCGCCTTCCCCTTCGCCGCCAGCACCGCAAGCGTCGCGGCCAGCGTCGTACCCGCCACGCAATAACCGACCGTATGCACGGACTTTACATCGAGTAGCTTGCGGATCGTGTCGATCGCGTCGATCTGCGCCGCGATATAGTCATCCCAGATCACTTCGGCCATCGACGCATCGGCCGACTTCCAGCTGACCATGAATACGCTCAGCCCTTCATCGACGGCCCAGCGTATGAAGCTCTTTTCGGGGGACAGATCGAGGATGTAAAAGCGGTTGATCCACGGTGGGAAAATGACCAGCGGCGTCTTGCCAACGGTTGGCGTGGTCGGCGCATAATGGATCAGCTGATAGAGCGGCGTTTCGTGGATGACCTTGCCCGGCGTTGTCGCGATATTGCGCCCCACCTCGAACGCATCCGACGCCGTATGCGTCAATTGGCCGCGCTGCATATCGGCCATGAGATGCCGAAAGCCCTCTGCGAGACTTGCACCGTTCGTCTCCAGCGCTTTGTTGAAAGCGACCGGATTGGTCAGCGGCGAATTGGCCGGCGACATCGCTTCAACCAATGTCCGCATGGCAAACGCCATCTGCGTTTTCTGGTGCGCCTCGACCGGCATGTTCTCGACCGCCGCCATCATGGTTTCGGCCATAATGCTGTAGCCTTGGCGCATCAGGTCAAACACGGGATGCTCCCATTCGGCCCCGGCAAAACGCTTATCTTTGGGGTCGACCTTATCGCGGTTCGCCTCGGCAATTGGCTTCAGGATCGCGCCCCAGCCGTCGAGGATAGCGCGTATGCCCGCTGCGGGGTCAGGCGTGGCTTCGGTTGTCATTCACCCCACTCCGTTCACCCTGAGCTTGTCGAAGGGCTGTCCTTCTTTACCGCTGTCGCAAAAGAAATACAGGGCTTCGACAAGCTCAGCCCGAACGGTTATGAGAAAATGTTAAACCAAGAGGATCGAAATGTCCGACGAATTCTACCGCATGAAGCGCCTGCCGCCCTATGTCATCGCCGAAGTGAATGCGATGCGCGCGGCGGCACGTGCGGGCGGCGAGGACATTATCGATCTCGGCATGGGCAATCCCGACCTGCCGCCGCCGCAGCATGTCATCGACAAGCTGTGCGAAGTCGCAATGAAGCCCGATGCGCATGGCTATTCGGCATCGCGCGGCATTCCCGGCATCCGCAAGGCGCAGGCAGGTTATTATGCACGGCGCTTCGGCGTCGAGCTTAACCCCGAAACCGAAGTCGTCATGACGATGGGGTCAAAAGAGGGTCTGGCAAGTCTTGCGACGGCAATCACCGCGCCGGGCGACGTCGTCCTTGCGCCAAACCCGAGCTATCCCATCCACACGTTCGGCTTCATCATTGCAGGCGCAACAATCCGCAGCGTGCCCACCACGCCTGATGAAAACTACTGGCGCGCGCTCGACCGGGCGATGGTGTTCACCGTGCCGCGCCCTTCGATCCTGATCGTCAATTATCCGTCGAACCCGACGGCAGAGACGGTCGATCTCGCTTTTTACACGCGGCTCGTCGCATGGGCGAAGGAAAATAAAGTCTGGGTGCTGTCCGACCTCGCTTATTCGGAGTTGTATTTCGACGGTAATCCGACGCCGTCGATCCTGCAGGTGCCGGGTGCCAAGGATGTTGCGGTCGAGTTCACTTCGATGTCGAAGACTTTCTCGATGGCCGGCTGGCGCGTCGGCTTTGCGGTCGGCAATGCGCATCTGATTGCAGCACTGACGCGGGTGAAGTCCTATCTCGATTATGGCGCTTTTACCCCGATTCAGGCCGCAGCCTGCGCCGCGCTCAACGGACCACAGGATATTGTCCAGAGCAACCGCGAACTTTATCATAAGCGCCGCGATGTCCTGGTCGAAAGCTTCGGCCGTGCCGGATGGGACATCCCAAGTCCCAAAGCCAGCATGTTCTGCTGGGCGCCACTTCCGCCTGCGCTGGCGCATTTGGGCAGCCTTGAGTTCACCAAGCAACTACTCACCCATGCCGGTGTCGCGGTCGCCCCCGGCGTTGGCTATGGCGAAGACGGCGAAGGTTACGTCCGCATCGCAATGGTCGAAAACGAACAGCGCATCCGACAAGCCGCCCGCAACGTGAAGAAATATCTTCAGAGCATGGGTGTGAATGTCGGGGCGAAAGTGGGGTAAGGCATGGCTGTTCGTAAGTTAACAAAAATTGCCATTGCGCGCCGGAAGCGGTGGCGAGAGTTCCTCGATTTCGCAGATCGTCATGGAAGCCCGCATTGGCTATTCCGTGGCGTAGCAAACGCAACGGAACATTTGCTGGTTCCTAAAATTGGACGAGACCCCAAGCGATACAATGCAGGTGCCGAGCAGTTTTTGTTCAAAAATTTCAAACGGCGGGTGCGTCAGTTTGTCGACGTCAATCAGATGACTGAATGGGATCAACTTGCGCTTGCCCAGCATCACGGGCTTCCAACCCGTCTGCTCGATTGGACTACCAATCCTCTTGTTGCGGCATTCTTCGCTGTAAGCAGCGCCCCTCGTGACCAAACTGCTCGGGTTTATGCATATCAGGCACAAACGATCATAGATGTTGAAACCGTTGTCAGCCCATTCGATGTTTCAGAAATATCTGTCTTTGTGCCCTCCTCCGTGGCCGCGCGCATTGTGTCGCAACGGGGCGTTTTCACTGTACATCCTAATCCTGTGGAAGGCCTTTCTCCGACGGGTGGGGCGACAGGAGCCCATTGGTTTGATATTGAGGTTTCCGATAGGCCGTATTTTGAGCGTCGGCTTTTCGGACTCGCGATTGATCCGAGTGTGATAAAAGTCGATCTCGACGGTTTGTGTCAGGCGCTTGAATGGCAGTTTGCGCGTGGTGTTGCTTTAGGCAAGGTGGTTTTTTGAAATGGCTGGCAGTTTAGCAAGAAAAGTTGATCCGTTGGCGCAAAAAGTCGTCGCGTCGCTTTATAGTTCTGACATTACAGAACTATCGCTTTGGAGTGATCTCGATGCACTCTCGACGCATACAACTGTCGAAGGCATTGAGGCCGAACCGGAGGGTGTTGTGGTCAACGGTGATGGGACCTTTAGCGGCGTTTTCAACGTGTATGTCACGTTGCAATACGGCAAGGATAATGACGAAGGCTTTGCCACATCAGACAGTTTTTTAGCCCAGTTTAATGGGCATTTCGATGGTAAGACCCCGATCTTTGATCACTCTGAAGTTGATACCTCGTCATTCTCTGAATAACAACCGCTCGAGGCGGGTCCTATCAATGCTGCCAATTCGTGAAACGGTTAAGTAAATGCCACGCGCTGATTTCCGTTTTTCGACACGCATCCGTGTGCGCTGGTCCGAAGTCGACCCCCAATCGGTTGTCTTCAACGCGCGCTATCTCGACTATGCCGACATTGCCGTCACCGAATATTGGCGGGCGATCCGCGCGGCAGGCTATTGGAACGGCGACATGCTCGAATACCATGTCGCGAAGGCTGAAGTGCTCTTCAAAAAACCAATCAAGGGCGACGAGGAAATCGACCTTCTCGTCCGCACGTCGCGGTTTGGCACCACGAGCATGACAACGCTTGTTGAAATCCACGGTGCCGATGCCTACGATTTGCGCGCCGCCATCGAGCTGGTCGCTGTTCATATCGACCTGACAGATCACCGCCCACGCCCGATACCGGATAGCGCGCGAAGGGCATTAATGACATTTGATGGTGCTTTATGAATGACGTCATTGCGGTCACCGATATTGCGCGCACGATCCAGCTCGCGGTCGCGCCGGTGTTCCTGCTTGCGGGGATCGGCGCGTTCATGAATGTGATTGCCGGGCGGCTGAACCGCGTCGTGGATCGCGCCCGCGTTCTCGAACGGCTGCATCCCGATTCGAGCGGTGCCGAGCATGACCGCCATGTCTGGGAACTGCGCTTGCTCGACCGGCGTATCACGCTTGCCAGCAATGCGATTTTTCTATGCGTCGCAAGCGCGATCACGGTGTGCCTTGTTGTCACGCTGCTGTTCATCGCTGAGCTCGCCAACCTCAATTACGCAAATAGCGTCTCGATCCTGTTCGTTCTGTCGATGGCACTGCTCGCGACCGGCTTGGCGCTGTTTCTCATCGAAACGCGCGTTGCCGTGCGCGGTATCCGCATCCGCGAGGAATTGCTCGAGCGCCAGCGTCGGCGTTAGCGCACCGGCACCGATGCCTGATAGGTCGGCCGTGGAAAGGCCCCGCGCATCTTTTCATAAGCGTCACCGGCATTGAGCAAAGCGGTCTCGCTCCACGCCGGGCCGATGAATGAAAGCCCCACCGGCAGGTCACGGACGAGTCCCATCGGCACCGTCAGATGCGGAAAGCCCGCGATGGCAGGCAACTGGCTCGCGCTCGGCCCGTCATACTGATCACCGTTGACCGGATCGCTCAGCCATGCCGGGCCGGTTGTCGGTGCGACGAGCATTGTGACCTTATTATCAATCAAAAGCCGCGTCAGCGTGGCGCGCGCGCCATTGCCCGATTCCGCCAGCGCTTTCAGATAGGCGGGATCGGTCAGGCCTTTCGTCGCTTCGGCCTCGATGAAAGTCTCCTGCCCGAAATAGGGCATTTCGGTTGCAGCATTTGCCGTATTGAACGCGATGACATCGGCGAGTGTGCGCGTTTTCACCGTCTTGGGTGTGGTCGCGAGATAGGCGTTGAGATCGGCCTTCAACTCGGTCAGCAAGGCAGCGAACTCGGCGCGTCCGAGGCCCGGCGGCGCATCGGTTTTCTGAATATCGACACCGCTCTGAGCGTGACCAGCGCTGCTTCGAACGCACCGCGCGTGCCCGGCTGGTCACCGATTTGATCCCGAAGCACGCCGATACGGACGCCCTTGATGCTGCCGGTCAGCGCAGCGGCATAATCGCGCACGTGACTGTCGGCCAGAGTGGTCGCTTCATCGGCACGGTCGCTGCCCGCGATCACGCTCAGCACCATCGCGGCGTCGCGAACCGTGCGCGTCATCGGGCCCGGCGTATCCTGACTATGGCTGATCGGGATGACATGCGTCCGCGAGACAAGGCCGACAGTCGGCTTCAGCCCGACGATTCCGTTGATGGACGCCGGACAGACAATCGAGCCATCGGTTTCGGTCCCGATCGCGGCCCACGCAAGGCCCGCTGCAACCGCCGCGCCGCTGCCGCTCGATGAACCGCACGCCGTGCGGTCAAGTGCATAGGGATTGCGAACAAGGCCGCCGACCGCGCTCCAGCCGCTCATCGACCGGTTCGAACGGATGTTGGCCCATTCGGACAGGTTGGTCTTGCCGAGGATCAACACACCGGCTTTGCGAAGCCGCGCAACCAAAGGCGCATCGCGGCCTGTGACATTATCCTTTAGCGCCAGCGACCCCGCCGTGGTCGCCATGCGGTCGGCGGTTTCGATATTATCCTTGATCAGGATTTCCTTGCCGTGGATTGCGCTGCGGACCTTGCCGCTCGCGCGTTCGGCGTCGAGCGCCATTCGGATGCTGTCCGCATCGGGATTATACGCAATGACCGCATTCAGCGGCGGTGGCGTTTGAGCCATCGTGATCGACGATAACGATAACGCACAGCATATTGCGGCAAAACGCATGATTGGCTCCCCGACTGGAAGCGACTTAATGCCCCGCTTGCTCACCCCGCTCAAGCCCCGATGCCGCGAGCTGCGCGTCAATCATTGCCATTAGCCGCTCGAGCCCTGCCTCGTCCTGCGCTTCGGCGCGCGCGACCAGAACATCCTGCGTGTTCGACGCGCGGAGCAGCCACCAGCCGTCCGCCGTATTCACCCGCGCGCCGTCGGTGCGGTTGACGTCGGCCCCTTCGGCTTCGAGCCGGTCAAGCACTTCGTCGATCACCGCGAACTTGCGCTCTTCGGAAACCTGAAAACGCATTTCGGGCGTGTTGATCATCGGCGGCATCGCATCCTTGAGCGCCGTCAGCGACCCGCCCTGTGACGCAACCGCGCGGATCAGCTGGATCGCGGCGAACTGCGCATCATCGAAACCGTAAAAGTCGTAATAATCCTTGGCAAAGAACACATGGCCACTCATCTCCCCAGCCAGGGGCGCACCTGTTTCCTTCATCTTGGTCTTGATCAGGCTGTGCCCGGTTTTCCACATGAGCGGTTCGCCGCCGAGTTCGGCGACACGGTCATAGAGCGCCTGCGACGCTTTCACGTCGGCGATAATCGTCGCACCCGGCAGTGCCTTCAGGACAGGTTCAGCAAGGATGCTCAATATCTGGTCGCCCCAGACGACGCGACCCAGGCCATCGACAGCGCCAATCCGGTCGCCATCCCCGTCGAAAGCCAGTCCGAAATCGAGCTTGTTGTCCGCGACGAGCTTTTTCAGGCCGCTGAGATTTTTTTCTTCTGTGGGATCAGGATGATGATTGGGGAACGTGCCATCAATATCGGTAAAGATCGTATGATGCTCGCCGGGGAGCCGCTTGACGAGTTTCTCGATGACCTCGCCGGCTGCGCCATTACCCGCGTCCCAGCCGATACGGAATGCCCCGCCATCGTAATCACGCACCAGTCGGGCGACATAATTATCGATTATGCTGTAATCGCTGACCGATCCCGCGCCGGTCTCCCAGTCAGCGCCTTCGCTCAAGCGGTCAAGATCGCGGATGTCCGCCCCGTAAAACGGCGCATGGGCAAGCACCATCTTGAAGCCATTATACTCGCCGGGGTTGTGGCTGCCGGTTACCTGAACGCCGCCGTCGACTTCGAGCGTCGCTTCGGCATAATAGAGCATTGGCGTTGGCCCTAAGCCGACGCGGACAACGTCGATCCCCGTTTCGCGCAGGCCACGGACAAGCTCCCCCTCAAGGCTCACCGAACTAACGCGCCCGTCATAGCCAACCGCAACCCGCGTCCCGCCGCTGCGCCGCACCCGCGTCCCGAACCCGCGACCGATGGCGTAGGCGTCTGCTTCACCCAGTGTTTCGCCGACAATCCCACGGATGTCATATTCGCGCAGCGAGGACGGGTGGAAGCGATGTGTCATGGGCTATCCTTATTTCAATTGCCGTTTGGGCTGAGCCTGTCGAAGCCTTGCATTTTCTTCTGCACCATTGGCTCAAGAGAAGGACAGCCCTTCGACAAGCTCAAGGCGAACGGCGTTGGGGTCGTTATTGTTCCTAAGGTTTCAACATCGTGTCACGCGCCAGATT
This sequence comes from Sphingomonas sp., assembly GCA_043778785.1. Lineage (GTDB taxonomy): Bacteria > Pseudomonadota > Alphaproteobacteria > Sphingomonadales > Sphingomonadaceae > Sphingomonas_O. Next base: position 25,732 of record JAYWFN010000283.1, read on the forward strand.
GATCCGCGAGGCGAGCTCGGCATTGCCGCCGGCATCGGGGTGGACTTTCGCAATCAATCGGCGGTGCGCCTCGAGAATGGCGTCACTGTCGGCATCGGTCGCAACACCAAGCAGCTTTGCCGCTTCGCCCTTGCCCATGCTCGACGGCGACGAAAGTGCACGCTTGCCGACAACATACAGCCCGGCAAGCAACGCAATGAAAAACAATATCTTGATCATGAAAACTCCAGCTGCGGCAATGCCTCTTCGCGCGCCGGAAGCGCGAGAGCCGAGATCATCTCGCGCAGTTCCTGCCGCGCGGCGATGTGGCTCAAACCGACCGACTCAATCGCGCCGACATCAAGCAACGTCAGTCCTTTGGGGAAAAGTTCGCGGTAAATCACCCGCTCGCCAAGGCCCGGAATGACCCGAAACCCGACGCGCTTCGACAGCTCGGCCAATGCCGCGCCGACACGCCGCATATTATGCGCCTCGAGATGCTGGAGCCGGTTGCGCAGCACGACCCAGTCGACCGTGCCGCCATCGGTTTTCGCGCGGACTTTGCGCAATTCCCAGATCAGTTCGGCATAAAAGCTCGGTTTGCTGACCTTGAAGGTTTCGGCATCGACCTGACCGATCAGATCGAGATCGACAAAACTGTCGTTGATCGGTGTCACCAGCGTGTCGGCCAGCGCAATCGCCGTGCGCGCCAGCGGATCGTCGCGGCCCGGTGTATCTATAATCACATAATCGCAGCCATGCCCCAGCCGCGCGACTTCCTGCTCGACACCCGCCGGTGTCAACAGAGAGAGAACGCCATAAGCAGGCATCGGCAGATCGAGCCCGCGCCGCCGCATTGTTGCCGCGCGATTGTCGAGATAGCGCGCTGTCGTTTTCTGGCGCACGTCCATATCGAGCGCCGCGACACGAAAGCCCGCTGCGCACAGGGCAACGGCCGCGTGAACGGCAGTTGTCGATTTTCCTGTCCCGCCTTTTTCATTGGCAAAGACGATTTTGTGCGCGTGCATAGCATTCATCACAATGTTGTTCGGCCCCCACTACTTGATTCGCAACCCATGCTCGCCAATTGGTGAGCACCGGACCGCCATAAGGGAGGCAAATTTTCCGTGCAAATAATCCGTGACCTTCAGCACCTGCGCAAAGTGCGCGCGTCCCTCGACGGGACAGTGGCAATCGTGACGACGATGGGCGCATTGCACGCAGGGCACATGAAGCTGGTCGAGGCCGCAAAGGCGCAGGCGGATCATGTTGTCGTATCGATCTTCGTCAATCCAACGCAATTCGCCGCCGGAGAGGATCTGTCGCGCTATCCGCGGCGCGGGGTGGAGGATGCCGCGATGCTGGCCGAGGCGGGGGTTGCAATCCTTTGGACACCCGACGTCACAACAATGTATCCCGATGGCTTTGCCACGACGATTTCGGTCGCAGGCGTCAGCGAAGGGCTGTGCGGGGCATCAAGGCCGGGGCATTTTGATGGGGTCGCAACGGTCGTGAACAAGCTGTTCGGTCAGGTTCGCCCCGATATGGCGCTGTTCGGCGAAAAGGACTGGCAGCAACTTCAGGTTGTCCGCCGCATGACAGCTGACCTTGATCTCGGTATCGATATTATCGGCGTGTCGACCGAGCGCGAGGCAGACGGATTGGCGATGTCATCACGCAATGCCTACCTCTCGGTGGCTGATCGCGCAGCAGCGGTGGCACTACCGACGGCGTTGATCACTGCGGCAGCGGCGCTGGCAAACGGGGCGGATGAAGCCACCACATTGGATCAAGCGCGTGCGGCAATCACGTCTGCCGGGTTCACAATCGACTATGTTGCGCGTCGCGATGACCGGATTTTGGCTGCGGCGCGGATCGGATCGACTCGCTTGATCGATAATTTTCCGATTCTGCCGCGCTAAACTTTCCCGCAAATCCGCCGTTCCCACGTCTGACCGAAATATGCTTTCGACGCGTTAACCATTTGTTGAAACCATTTCGGCGACAGTTTCGATTGACAATCGTCAATGGGGGTATGGGGTTATGGCTTCAAGTTTCAAAAGCGCGGCGTTTCTGATCGAAAGCCGGATGAGCGACGCAGCATCGGGCGATGCCAATGCATGTTACGAACTGGGCATATCGTATTCGAGTGGATCGGGCGGCATCGACGTCGATCTGATCCAGGCGCATAAATGGTTCAATCTGGCCGCAGTCTCGGGCAACGAACGTGCGCAGGAATGCCGCGCCGAAGTCGCCGACGAAATGTCTGCACGCGAAATCGCCGAGGCGCAGCGTCAGGCCCGCGCCTGGCTCGGTGCCACACAAATGCGTCGCGCAGCCTAAACGTCTTTCTTGAACGGGGCCATCGCCCCCAGAAATTCGATCTGGCGTTCGACCGCGCGCCGTTCGCGCGTCAGAAAATCGGCGATGGCGCGGCGAAAGTTCGGATCGGGAATATAATGCGCTGACCAGGTCGGCACGGGGACATAGCCGCGCGCGAGCTTGTGTTCGCCCTGCGCGCCGGCCTCGACAGTCTTCAGCCCGCGCGCAATCGCGGCATCGATGGCTTGGTAATAGCAGAGTTCAAAGTGCAGGAACGGCACATCTTCGGTGCAGCCCCAGTAGCGCCCGTAAAGTGTCTCCGTGCCAATGAAGTTCAGCGCCCCGGCAATCGGCACACCATCACGCAGCGCAAGGATCAACAGGATCTTGTCGGGCATTGTCACCCCGATTTCGGAGAAAAACGCGCGCGTCAGATAGGGCTGCCCCCATTTGCGCATCCCCGTATCCTGATAAAAGCGCCAGAAGATGCTCCAGTGCGCCTCGGTAATGTCCGCGCCGCTGATATGGACAATCTCGAGGCCTTCGACAGCGCCAGCGCGCTCCTTGCGGATTGCCTTGCGCTTTCGTGATGCCAATGCACCGAGAAAATCGTCGAAGCAGGTGTAGCCGTCATTCGCCCAGTGGAACTGTGTCCCCTCGCGGATCAGCCAGTCGCCCGCTTCGAACAGATCGACCTGATCGGGCGCGATGAAATTGGCATGAACCGACGACAGGCCATTCTGCGTCGTCAGCACTTCGGCGGCTGCAATCAGCCCGCGTGCAACGGTCAAATCCTGTGCCAACACGCGCGGTCCCGGCACCGGGCTGAATGGCACCGCAATAACGAGCTTGGGGTAATATCGCCCGCCTGCATGTTCATAAGCATCGGCCCAGCTATGGTCGAAAACATATTCGCCCTGGCTGTGACTTTTCACATAGGCCGGGAGCACACCTGCAAGCGCACCATCTTCGGCATCGATGGCAATTGGCACGGGTTGCCAACCCGTCCGCGTCGTCGCGCTGCCCGATGTTTCGAGTGCCGACAGAAAAGCATGGCTGACAAAGGGATTGGCATTGCCTGCGCAAGCATCCCAAGCGGCGGCGTCAAAGCTCGCCACGCCATCACCAACGCGCGCCACGACATCCTTCATGCGGGCTTTTCGTAAATCGCTTCATCGGCATGGGCAAAGGCGCGGCGCTCGGCCTCAGAATCGCGCACTGTCCATGTCAGCACCGGAATGCCCCGCGCCCGCGCCGCGCCTGCGAATTTCGACGGCAAATCGCGGACGTCGTAGGCGAGAAAATCGGGCTTTGCTTTTGCCATCGAGAGCCACCGCTCGATCACGCCTTTCACTCCGGTCTTGCCTTCTTCGCTGACCACCAGTCCGCGCACGACCCGCGCTGCATTTTCGGCAAACCACGCGCCGACCAGTGGATTGAACGACATGATTGCGGCATCCCCGCGATATCCTTCGAGCGCGCGGCGCACCGACAGGCAAAGTGGCGCAACGCGCGGCCCCTTCGTTTTGATCTCGATCAGCACAGGGACTTGGCCGCCGATCAGCGCCAGTATTTCGGGCAGTTGCGCGATCGTCTCGCTGGTGCCTCGCAACGTAACTTTGCCCAGTTCGGCAGGCGTGTGCGCGGCAAGCTCGCCGGTCGACTCCGTCAGCCGCTCCAGCGTTGCGTCATGAAACACCATCGCCTCGCCGTCGCGCGCACCCTGGACATCGGTCTCGATCCCGTGGCCCAGCGCGATTGCCGCTCGGAACGCTGCCCGGCTGTTTTCGATCACGGCGCCACCATGCAATCCACGGTGCGCGTAAGGCTGCGCTTTCAGAAACGCCACGCGAGTCGGCGCGGGTGCTGGCGCGATCAGGCCCTCAAGCGGGGCGAACAGCGACAATGGCATCAACCTCCACCATCGCGCCGCGCGGCAACACGGGCACGCCAACGGCCGCACGGGCATGTTTTCCGGCCTCGCCAAAAAGTGCGACCATCAGCGACGACGCACCATCGGCAACTTTGGGCTGATCGGTGAAGCGATCGTTGCTTGCCACAAAGACGCCGAGGCGCACAATCCGTTCAACACGCGAAAGATCGCCAAGTGCCGCTTTCAGTTGCGCGACGATCATCAGCGCACAGGCCTGCGCCGCTTCCTGACCGGCGGCAACATCGCGATCATCGCCCAAGCGACCGACCATGACCTCGCCATTCTTGAACGGCAGCTGGCCCGAGACGAACAGCATCCCGTTCACTTCGACTGTCGGCACATAGTCGGCCACCGGCGCCGCAGCGAGGGGCAGCGTGAGGTTCAGCGCGGCAAGCGCGTCACTGATGTTTTGGGTCATGGCGATCACAAAGCGCAAGGCAGGGCGGCGGTCAAGACGCATCTTTGATTGTTAGGCGAAGCGCTCTATCTAGGGCGCATGGCCATCCTGCCCCGTCCATCCTCGCCGCTTGCCGCCTGGCGCGATTTCCGCGACGTCGTGCGCGCCCCGCGCAAGCACAAGATCGTGTTTGCCGCACTATCACTGACGCTGCCGATGGGCATTTTCTGGGCGATGATCCGCGAGGCGAAGATCGACGAAGTGTGGACCCCGCCGACCATCATCTATGTCAAGCAATGGCCCGCCAGCCGCACCGCCGCCGCAGTGCGCGCGCAACAGGCCAGGGACTTGCCCGCCGAGCTCGCCGCCAAGAAAGAACGCGAGGATGCCGCCGAAGCACAGCGTCAGGCCTATCGCCGCCTTGCCAACAACATGGGCATCGACGTCGACAAGCAGCGCAAATGAACGACGACGCGCGCTGGATGGGCGCCGCGATTGCTCTGGCGTCTAGGGGGCGAGGGCGGACATGGCCCAATCCCAATGTCGGCTGCGTCATTGCCAGCAACGGTCGCGTTGCCGGGCGCGGCGTAACAGCGGCGGGCGGGCGGCCGCATGCCGAAGCCATTGCCCTTGCGCAGGCGGGGAACGCCGCAAAAGGCGCGACGCTTTACACAACGCTCGAGCCCTGCGCGCATACCAGTGAACGCGGGCCGACCTGTAGCGACCTGATCGTCGACTCGGGTATTGCGCGCGTCGTTATCGCTGTCCGTGATCCCGATCCGCGCACCGACGGCAACGGTGCTGCCCGGCTGCGTCGTGCCGGTGTCGAGGTTGCGGAAGGTGTTGAAACTGCGGACGCTTTCCGTGCAATGGCGGGATTTCTGACCCGCCAGCGCCTCGGCCGTCCGCACGTGACGCTTAAACTGGCGCTGTCGCTTGATGGCTGTATCGCCCGCGCCGATGGCGAAAGCCAGTGGATCACGGGCCCGCAAGCACGCGCGCACGGGCATCTCGAACGGTCGCGCGTCGAAGCGATACTGGTCGGGCGAGGAACATATGAGGCCGATGCGCCGCAGCTTGACGTCCGGCTGGCGGGACTGGAGGGGCGGAGTCCGGCGCGTTATATCCTTACCCGTCACCCCCGCGAAGGCGGGGGTCCAACGCCCAATATCGAGCCTCTGGCGTTGGATTCCCGCCTTCGCGGGAATGACGAATGGGGGTGGGTGTCAAATCCTCAAGCCATCGCTTCTATCGCCGCCGACCACCTCCTCATTGAAGGCGGCGCTGGCGCAGCATCGGCATTTCTTGCAGTGGACCTCGTTGACCGCCTCCTGATCTACCGCGCCCCGATCCTGATCGGCGGGGGCAAGCCTGCGCTCGCCGACATTGGTCTGACAACGCTGTCAGACGCGCATGGCCGGTGGCGCCTCACTGATTCGCGCATGCTTGGCGCGGACCGGCTCGACATTTACGACCGGGTGCGGGAATAAGGGCGCATGTTTACTGGCATTATCACCGATATCGGCACGATCCGCAGCGCGGAACAGCGCGGCGACCTGCGCCTCGTGATCGAAACCGCTTATGACACGACAACAGTGGCGATCGGCGCATCGATTGCCTGTTCGGGCGCATGCATGACGGTTGTCGACAAGGGACCAGGCTGGTTTGCGGTGGATATGTCGGGCGAAAGCGTGTCGTGCACAGCGTCAGGAATGTGGACTGCTGGAGGCCGGCTCAATCTCGAACGCGCGATGAAAATCGGCGACGAGCTCGGCGGCCATATCGTGACGGGCCATGTCGACGGCATCGGCCATATTATCGCCTTCGACAAAGTTGGCGATTCGTGGCGCGTCGTCATCGCAGCGCCCGACGCTGTTGCGCCCTATGTGGCGGCGAAAGGATCCATCACGGTCGACGGCGTGTCGCTGACCGTCAATGACGTGACCGACCAGCCCGACGGGACAGCCCATTTCACGCTGAACATCATCCCGCATACCGCCGCGATGACGACGCTGGGCGGCCTGAAAGCAGGCACGCCGGTGAATCTGGAGATCGACATCCTCGCGCGCTATTTGGCACGGATGCAATCGCGGCTGGCACGCTAGAGCTTATGATTTTTGATTGATCCATACTTCTCGTCCTTCCCGCGAAGGCGGGAATCCAACGCCCAATATCGAGCCTCAGGAATTGGACCCCCGCCTTCGCGGGGGTGACGAAGTTGGCGAATCAACTTAAAGTCATCACGCGTTAAACCTTCACCCGCCGCCAGAGCGCAATCGCATAAATTATCAGTGCGATCGCGGCGAACAGGAACCATTGCACCGCATAGGCAAGATGATTGTTCGAAACGCCCGCGGCGCTGGGTGGTGCGCTCGCTGCCAAGCCCTTCGCCGGCACATCGGCGACGAGCATCGGGCGCAGCGGTGGTGCGCTGCCGAAGGCGCGACCGATCAGGCTCGTTTGATTAGGCTCGGTCGTGATCAGGCCATCGACCGTGCCGCCCGTCCACGCCGGTTTGACCGTCGGGTCGGCGGCGACGCCCATGTCGATCAGCGCGCCCGGGCCTTCGCTGCCGGTCACGCATTCGGCGATGTGGCGGTATCCACCTTGCCCGGTCGGCGTCGCACCGCCCGTCACGCGCCAGCCCGTCACGCGCAGACAGGTCACCCGGCTTTTACGAAACATCGCTTCGTCCGCGACCGGCGCGCGTTCGGGATAGGCCATTGGCGGCAAATTGCGGTTTGCGGCATAGCGCGCGATCAGCGCTTCTTTCTCGACACGGCGCTGGAGTTGCCAGACGCCGAGCGCGATCATGGCGGCAACTGCGATCAGGACCAGCAACGTCGGGAGGGCCGGCAAGCGCTTCATTTGCGATATTCCGACTGGAGCAGCGCGGCTTTACCGACGCGCAGACCGCCGATGACAAGCGCCAGCGCGAGCACGGGCCAGATCAGGATGTGCACCCAAAACGGCGGTTCGGCGCTCAACTGCAAACTCACCGCACCGATCACGATAATCGCGCCGACAATCAGCGTCAGGAACGCTGCGGGGCCATCGCCGACATTGAACACCGTGAAATCGAGCCCGCAGGCGCGGCACTTTGGCGCGAAATCGATCCATCCGCCGAACAACGTCGCCGCCTCGCATTTCGGGCATTGGCCTTTAAGTGCGGCAATGAAGCGCGGCGCCATCAAGCGCGCCCGACACACCACGGATCGGGTTGCAGATCGACGGGTGGCCCCCCGAGAGCGGGGTTGGGAAAGCGCGCCTTGAACGTAAACGCCTGCGCGCTCGGGCCAAAGCGGTCGAGCATCCACAAGCGCGAGAGCGCATCGTTGACCGTCGGTATCGTCCCCGCCGGAATCCACCACAGCGCCTGATACGCGCCGTCATAGCGATCAAAATAGTCGCGGCGGCGCGCCATTTCGGGGGTGTGCGCACTGCGATAGACGAAATCAAACAATGATTCGGCATCGATCCAGACCGACATGTTGATCGCCAACAGGGGGTCAGGCGAATAGCTGATCGCCGTTGCGTTGCCGCTTTCGTCCTGGAGTCGCCAGACGAAACCCGGCGACACGTCGGCCAGCGCATTGACCCGGTCGAGCGCATCGAAGAACGGCACGACGCGCGGATCGAGCATTGCGGCAATCAGACGGCCGACGTTGACCTGAGCAAGGTGCCAGCCGGTCACTTATCCGCCGTGGACCGGCGCGCCCCAACCGCCCCAGACATAGATGGCGACGAAGAGGAACAGCCACACGACATCGACGAAATGCCAGTACCAGGCCGCTGCTTCAAAGCCGAAATGCTGGCGCGGCGTGAAGTCGCCGTTGTAGGCGCGCTTCAGACAGACGGCGAGGAAGATTGTCCCGACGAGCACATGGAAGCCGTGAAACCCCGTCGCCATGAAGAAGGCCGCGCCATAGTTGGTGCCCGCAAAACCGAAGGGTGCGTGGATATATTCATAAGCCTGAATGCTGGTGAACAGCGCACCGAGAATGATCGTCGCCCACAGGCCGTTTTTCAGGCCGTCGCGGTTGCCGTGAATCAGCTCATGATGCGCCCATGTGACTGTTGTGCCCGAGCAGAGCAGGATCAGCGTATTGAGCAATGGGAAGTGGAACGGATCGATGACTTCGATACCCTTTGGCGGCCAAGTCGCCGCGGTTTCACCTAAAGTTACGGCTCCTTCGGACACCGACATCGCCACGGGGAACAGCGAAAAATCGAACCACGCCCAGAACCAGCCAACGAAGAACATGACTTCGGAAGCAATGAACAGGATCATGCCGTAGCGCAGATGAAGCGAGACGACCGGCGTATGATCGCCGGCATTGGCTTCACGGATCACGTTCGCCCACCAGCTGTACATGGTGTAAAGCACCGCCGCGAGGCCCGCAAAGAACACATACCCACCGAACGGTGCCTTGTGCATCCACATGATCGCGCCTGCCGCCATGATCAACGAGGAAAACGCGCCGATCAACGGCCACGGATCGGGCGGCAGAATATGATATTCGTGGTTCTTGGCACCGGACATCGGGTCGTTCCTCGGATCGATAGTGTGTTGGCGATTAACCCGTCTTTTTAGACGCGTCTACGGGATAGAAAGTATAGGACAGCGTGATCGCGCGGACATCGTTTGCCAGTGGATCCTCAAGGATCGAGGGCTGCACGAAAAAGATCACGGGCATCCGCACGGTCTGTCCCGGGGCCAGCGTCTGCTGGTTGAAACAGAAGCACTGGATTTTGGCGAAATGCGCGCCCGATTGCGTCGGCGTGACGTTATAGGTGGCGGTCCCGGTGACCGGCTTGTCCGACAGGTTGGTCGCGGTGAAAAAAGCGATGTTGCGCGCGCCGATGGTCACGGTTTGCGACGGCGCTTCGGCTTTGAACGTCCACGGCAAGGACGACGAATGATTGGCGTCGAAATAGATTTCCATCGTTTTGCCCGCAACGGCACCGGCGGCTTTGCTCGCGCGCATTGTCGTGCCGCCATAGCCAGTGACGTTGCAGAACAGCCGGTAGAGTGGGACGCTGGCGTAACCAAGGCCAAGCATCGCCAGCGCGCCCGCCAGCGCGATCAAGGCAGTGCGGCGATTGCGGTCGGGCGCGAGCATGGTCATGACGTGCTGATCCGCGCCAGCGTGATGAAGTAGAACAGCACGACCATGCCGACCAGCAGGACCGCTGTCACAATCGCGCGCGATTTGCGGCGGCGGGTGAATTCGTCGTCGGGGATCATGCAAGGTTCCTGTCCACCGCAAGCGCGGCAAAGATCAAGAGGAGATAGCCAATCGAATAGATAAACAGCACCCGCTCGGGCTTCATCGTTGCGGGGGTCGGGGCATTGGCGATGAGGCACCAAGCGGTGAGCGCCACGAAGACTGCCGAGCCGACCGCAGCGATGATCCCGTAAAGCATGCCCGCAAAGCCCAATGCCCAGGGGGCAACGGCGGCCCCCGCCATCAGCACGGCATAGCCCAGCATCTGGACCCGCGTTGTGCGGCCACCCGCAACCACCGGCAGCATCGGCACGCCGCCCTTGGCATAATCATCGCGGATCAGCAGCGCGAGCGCCCAGCTGTGCGGCGGGGTCCACAGGAAAATGATCGCAAACATCAGGACCGGCAACAGCGACACATCACCCGTGGCCGCGACCCAGCCGATCAGCGGCGGAAAAGCCCCCGCTGCGCCACCGATGACGATATTCTGCGGCGTCCGGCGCTTGAGACCAACGGTATAGACCAGTACATAGAACAGGATCGAAACGACAAGCAGCGCGGCGGCAAAGGCGTTTGCGGCAAGATACATCAGCACCACCGAAAACACACCGAGCCCAACGCCGAAATGCAGCGCGGTCTGCGCGTCGATCCGCCCTGCTGGCAGGGGCCGGTTCGCGGTGCGCTTCATCAGCGCATCGATGTCAGCCTCATACCATTGATTGAGCGCGCCCGCCGAGCCCGCCGCCAGCGCAATCGCGAGGATCGCCGCAAAGCCGAGCGCAGGCGGCAGCGCGACAGGCGCCGCGAGCATGCCGCACAGTGCGGTGAACACCACCGACCGCATGACGCGCGGCTTCGTGAGCGCGAAAAGGTCGCGCCAGTCGGCGGGGAGCGCCGGAGATTGGATAACAGTCGTTATGTTCATCGGAACCTTCGATCCAAAAACCGTCTGCCCTGAGCCTGTCGAAGGGTTGTCTTTTTCCTGTGCCATACCACAGAAGGAAAGACAGGGCTTCGACAAGCTCAGCCCGAACGGGTTTGGGTTAATTGTTCAAGCCTCAGTCAATCTTTGGCAGCGTTTCGAACTGGTGATAGGGCGGCGGGCTCGACAGCGTCCATTCGAGCGTTGTCGCACCTTCGCCCCACGGGCTGTCTCCGGCTTTGCGTCCGGCAAGGAACGCCCAGGCCAGATTGACGAAGAAAATCACCATCGATGCTGCCATGATCACATAGCCGATCGACGCGACATAATTCCACTCATGCAAGGCATCGGTGTAATCGGGGATACGCCGCTGCATTCCTTGCAGACCGAGGAAGTGCATCGGGAAGAACAGGACGTTGACGCCCACGAAGAAGGTCCAGAAATGGATTTGGCCAAGCGCTTCGTTATACATTCGCCCGCTCATTTTCGGGAACCAGTAATAGAAGCCCGCGAACAGCGAGAACACCGCGCCAAGCGACAGCACATAATGGAAATGCGCGACCACATAATAGCTGTTGTGCATGTAGGTATCGATGCCGCCATTGGCGAGAACGACGCCGGTCACACCGCCGACCGTGAACATGAAGATGAAGCCCAGCGCCCACATCATCGGCGTCTTGAAGCTGATCGAACCGCCCCACATTGTCGCGATCCAGCTGAAAATCTTGATACCGGTTGGCACCGCGATGACCATCGTTGCCGCCGTGAAATACATTTTCACGTTCACGCCGAGGCCGCTGGTAAACATGTGGTGCGCCCAGACGACGAAGCCGACAACGCCAATCGCGACCATGGCATAGGCCATGCCGAGGTAGCCGAAGACCGGTTTTTTCGAGAAGGTCGAGATGATCTGGCTGACCATGCCGAAGCCCGGCAGGATCATGATGTAAACCTCGGGGTGGCCGAAGAACCAGAAGAGATGCTGATACAGCAACGGATCGCCGCCGCCCGCCGGATCAAAGAATGTCGTGCCGAAATTGCGGTCGGTCAGCAGCATCGTGATCGCGGCGGCGAGAACCGGCAGCGAGAGCAGCAGCAGGAACGCGGTCACCAGAATCGACCAGACGAACAACGGCATCTTGTGCAGTGTCATGCCCGGCGCGCGCATGTTGAAAATCGTCGTGATGAAATTGACTGCGCCGAGAATCGACGACGCACCCGCAAGGTGCAGCGACAGGATCGCCATGTCGACCGCTGGCCCGGGCGAACCCGTCGTCGACAGCGGGGCATAGACTGTCCAGCCGACGCCCGCGCCATTGCCCGTGCCGCCTGAAAAGAAAGTCGAGCCGAGAAGCAGGATGAATGACGGCACCAGCAGCCAGAACGAGATATTGTTCATGCGCGGGAATGCCATGTCGGGCGCACCGATCATGATCGGGACAAACCAGTTGCCGAAACCGCCGATCATCGCGGGCATGACCATGAAGAAGACCATGATCAGGCCGTGCGCCGTGATCAGCACGTTCCACAAATGATAGGCTTCATCGAGGCTCGCGCCCTCACCAACCCAGCCTTGCAGATATTGAATGCCCGGCGCGGCCAGTTCGAGGCGCATCAGCCCCGAAATCGCGCCGCCGATGATCCCCGCGACAATGGCGAAGATCAGATAGAGCGTGCCGATGTCCTTGTGATTGGTTGACATGAACCAGCGCGTGAAAAAGCCCATCTTGTGATCTGCATCGTGGTCGTGACCATGCGCATCGGCCTGAAAAGCGTGGGTGTTGGCGGCAATATCAGTCATGTCTTTAGCTCTTTGTCGCGGCGGCGGGGGCCGAGGGAGATGCAGGGATAACGGCAGCGGCGGCAGCAGGTTTCGCGCCCTTCATCGTGCCGCCTTTCGAAGCGACCCACTGCGCGAATTTCTCTTTCGAAACCGCTTCAACGGTGATCGGCATATAGCCGTGGCGCGCCCCGCAAATCTGGTTGCACTGGCCATAATAAACGCCGGGCTTTTCAATGGTGAAGCTGGCTTCATTAATGCGGCCGGGGACGGCGTCCATCTGCGTCCAGAACGCAGGCAGTGCCCACGCATGGATCACGTCATTCGATGTCGTGAGCAAGCGGATCTGCACGCCGACGGGCAGGACGACGCGGTTGTCGGTCGCCAGCAGGCGCGGTTCGCCCCGCTTTTTCGCTTCGGCATCGGGCAGCATGTTGGCGGTGATCTCAAACCCGCCATTGTCGGGATATTCGTAACTCCAATACCATTGGTTGCCGATTGCCTTCAGCGTGATCGCATCCTTGCCAACGGGTTTGTATTGCGCGGCAAGCAAGCTGATCGACGGCACCGAAATCACGACGAGGATGAGCACGGGGATCAGCGTCCACGCCACTTCGATCGCCGTGTTGTGCGATGTTTTCGACGCAACCGGATTGACCTTGCGGCGATAACGGAACGATGCCCAGAACAGCAGGCCGAGGACAAACAGCGAAATCGCGACAATGATCGGCATCAGCAAGGCATCGTGCATCCACAGCGCGTTGCGACCGTTCGGCGTGACCTGTCCCTGAATCCCGAGTCCCCCGGGAACCGGCTGACCCACGCCCGCGACAGGCGCCGTTGGCGCCGGTGCGGCAACGGCTGGCGTCGTCGTCGCGGGTGCGGCGGCAACGGGCGCGATGGTTTCCGTAACGGCGGGCGTGGCTTGCTGTGCCAGTGTTACGGGTGCAACGACCAGTCCCAGTCCCAGGAAAAAGGTCTTCAAAAACATCTTCACAGCGTTGCGCCCTCGTTATTTTTGGCAGCGGCGAGCGGCAATACGCCCGATCCGGATGCGCCGCCTATACGCCCGCTTTTCCGCGCTCTCAAGTGTTTGATGCAGTGCAACGTGGATCATATTGTGTTGCAGTAAACGCAACCCTATCAGATGACGAAATTCAGGCGGAGCGTAGAATGACCGACGACGAGGTTTTGGCCGAATTCCGTGCGGCAGAGGCTTTGCTCGAAGGGCATTTCATTCTGTCGTCCGGTCTGCGCAGTTCGCGCTACCTGCAATGCGCGCGCGTTCTGATGGATCCCCGGCGCGCCAGCCGCCTTGCCGAAGCGCTCGCTGCAAAAATCGACTTGGAAATCGACATCGTCGTGTCGCCTGCAATGGGCGGCGTCATCATCGGCCATGAAATGGGCCGCGCCCTCGGCGTCGAGGCACTGTTTCTCGAAAGACCCGAGGGTGTGTTCGAACTGCGGCGCGGGTTCCGGTTGAAAGCGGGGCAACGCGTCCTGATGGTCGAGGATGTCGTCACGACCGGCCTGTCATCGCGTGAAGCGATTAAAGCGATAACGGCGGCAGGCGGCACTGTCGTTGCGGCAGCGGCGCTCGTTGATCGGTCGGATGGCGCGGCTGATTTGGGCGTGCCGTTTACGCCGCTGATCCGCCTTTCAGTGCCCAGCTACGAAGCCGATAAGCTGCCGCCCGAACTCGTAGCGATCCCCGCGATCAAGCCGGGGAGCCGGACGGCATGACGTTAAGACTCGGCGTCAACATCGATCATGTCGCGACCATCCGCAATGCGCGGGGCGGTGATCATCCCGACCCCGTGAAAGCCGCGCTCATCGCGGCAGGGGCAGGTGCAGACGGCATTACCGCGCACCTACGAGAGGACCGCAGACACATCCGCGACGATGACATTGCTCGCTTGATGGACGAAATCGATCTGCCTTTGAACCTCGAGATGGCGGCAACAGACGAGATGCTCGCCATTGCGCTGCGTCATCGTCCCCATGCGTCAATGCTTGTCCCGGAAAAGCGCCAAGAGCGGACGACTGAAGGCGGGCTGGACGCTGCCGGCCAATTTGATCACCTGAATAAATATGTGGGCGCGTTGCTGGATGTCGGCATTCGTGTCAGCCTGTTCATTGAAGCTGACCCGCGACAGGTCGATGCGGCGCTTCGCCTTCGTGCGCCTGTCGTCGAGTTTCACACCGGACGATATGCGCATCTCGAAGGACCAGAGCGCGCAACCGAGTTGCATCGGATTGCCGACGCGGCGGCGCTGTGCGCAAAAAACGGTATCGAACCGCATGCGGGCCACGGCCTGACCTTCGATAATGTCGCGCCCATCGCAGCGATCCCGCAGATTGCCGAACTCAACATCGGGCACTTCCTGATCGGCGAAGCGATCTTCATCGGCCTCGACGCAAGCATCCGCGAAATGCGCGCGCGGATGGATGCGGCACGGCAGTAATCACCAGCCTCGGTTGCGATCAGGCCAGTAACCGTAAACTGGGCTCGCGGTCCCAGTATCGCTTTTTTGCTGCATTGATGAATGCATCGCCAAGCGCGGTGATGCCGTCGTCAGGCGCGACGCCCGCCTTGTCGAGCAGTGGTTTTGCCGCGTCCGTCGAACCGATTGCTTTCAAATGGCCAAAGGCATTCATGACAAAATCAATCGCCGCGCTGTCCTTCATCAGCGACGCGGCACCGTCGTCCGACAATATTAACGCCACTGCATCGAACAGTTGCGACGGCGTTCCCGCCAATTGGCCATCGGCTTTGCGGACGGACCCGTCCGCCAGTTTCGCGCCACCTACCTTTGGTGCAATCAAGACTGCCGTGCCTTTGGCCTTCTTCACTGCAGCGACCAGGGCGTCGATTTCCGTGCCGTCCGATCCATCGGCGTAAAGAATGCCGACCGAACGCCCTTCGAGCGTTTCGTGCGCGTTCTTCTGGATCGACAACGCCGGGCTTGGCGCCATGTCGACGGGTTCGCGCGCGGCCTTGGCTTTGGGAGGAAGGTCGATGCCCAGCCCGGCGGCCACGCGTTTTGCCAACTCCTCATCGACATTGCGCAAGTTCCCAATCATGCGCGGCGGCACCTGATCGAGTTGTCCCACCTTAGACAGCTCGAACGTGAACGAAGACGCAACATGGGCACGTTCATTGTCGGACAGCGAGCGCCAGAACATGCGTGCCTGGCTGTAATGATCAGCGAATAGATCGGCGCGGACTCTCAGCTTCTCGCCTTGCTCATCCGGGCCGGTGGCTGCGGTTGACGTTGCAAAGCCAGTCATCGGGCATTCGCGCGGACCGCCATCCTCGCCGTGCGCGGCAAGGCTGTTGGGTTCGTAATTCCCGCGCCCTTTCGGCACATTCATCTGCATCTGGCCATCACGCTGAAAATTCATCACGGGGCATTTCGGCGCATTGATCGGCAGCTGGTGAAAATTGGCTGTGCCCAGACGCGACTTCTGCGTGTCGAGATAGGAGAACAGTCGCCCCTGCAGCAGCGGGTCATTCGAGAAATCAATGCCCGGCACGATATTGGTCGGGCAATAGGCCACCTGTTCGGTTTCGGCGAAGAAGTTATCGGGGTTTCGGTCGAGCACCATCCGGCCGATGATCCGCACCGGGAGGACTTCTTCTGGAATCAATTTGGTCGAATCGAGCACATCATAGGGCTGCGCTTCGGCAAATGTCTGATCGAATGTCTGAATGCCGAGCTCCCATTCCGGGAACGCACCAGTGTCGATGGCTTCATGCAAGTCGCGGCGGTGATAATCATTGTCGGCGGCCTGTAACTTCAGTGCTTCGTCCCACAGCGTCGATTGCACACCGAGCTTGGGTTTCCAGTGAAACTTTACAAATGTCGTTTTGCCAGCGGCGTTGACAAGCTGGAAGGTATGGATTCCGAAGCCTTCCATCATCCGCAGCGATCGCGGTAGCGTTCGGTCCGACATCGCCCACATCAGCATATGTGTCGCTTCGGGCATCAGCGACGCCCAGTCCCAGAACGTGTCGTGCGCGCTGCCTGCTTGCGGATAGCCGGTGTTCGCTTCCATCTTGACCGAATGAATCAGGTCGGGAAACTTGATGGCGTCCTGAATGAAAAATACCGGGATGTTGTTGCCGACCAAATCCCAATTGCCTTCATTGGTATAGAATTTAACGGCAAAGCCGCGCACGTCGCGCGGCGTGTCCACCGATCCGGCGCCCCCGGCCACTGTTGAAAATCGCGTAAACACGGGGGTTTTTGTGCCCTTCGTGAACAGCGCTGCTTTGGTCAGGTCGGAAATGTCGTCGGTCGCCTCGAAATAGCCATGCGCTGCCGATCCGCGCGCGTGGACAATGCGCTCGGGAATGCGCTCGTGATCGAAGTGAAATATCTTTTCACGCAGAACAAAATCCTCGAGCAGCGACGGTCCGCGCGCGCCGGATTTCAAGCTGTTCTGATTATCGGAAATACGCAGGCCGTGGTTCGTCGTCAGATGCGTTTCGGCAGCGTCGTGATTGCCGTCTTTTGCAACCTGCTGATGCGTTTCGCCACCACTGCCGGTGATATGCGCTGGAACGTCGTTGGCTGTCGTCGGTTTATGCGCCATTACATCGGCTCCTTTCAGGAAAAATGCCCGTCGGAATGGCAACCGCTTCCCATAATCAATGTTCCGTCAGTGCGCTGGCGTCCCGGCGGAATGATCAGCAACAGGGATAAACCACATGTCATCACGCGCACCGCTGGTTCTAGGAAAAAATTGCTGGCGCATCGAGCGGGCGACCCGCGTCTCGATCATCATCGATGCCGATGCGTATTTTAGCATCGCGCGTTCGGCAATGCTCAAAGCAAAGCATCGCATAATGCTTGTCGGGTGGGATTTCGATGCGCGGATCAAACTGGGTGACAGCGGCAACGACGATGGCCCCGAAACGGTCGGCGAATTCATTTACTGGCTCGTCGAGCGCACCCCGGGATTGGAGGTGTTCCTGTTACGGTGGGACGTCGGCGCGCTTAAATCGCTCACGCGGGGTTCGACGATCTTTACGGTGCTCAAGTGGATGCGGCACCCGCGGATTCATACCAAACTCGACAGTTCGCATCCGACCGGCGCGTCGCATCATCAAAAGATCGTTTCGATCGATGACTGCTTTGCCTTTTGTGGTGGTATCGACATGACCGGCGACCGTTGGGACACACGGCAACATCTTGATGACGACCCCGGGCGCACATCGCCCAATGGTAAAGCCTATGATCCCTGGCATGATGCAACCAGCGCATTGCAAGGACCTGTCGCTGCCGCGCTTGGCGATTTATGTCGCGACCGATGGGCGCGTGCCGGCTGTGCACCGCTTGCGCCGGTGGAGGGTGTTACGGATTGTTGGCCGGACGACCTGATCGCGGATTTCGAGGATGTCGATGTCGCGATCGCGCGTGCCGAACCGGCGATGGGCGATCATCCCGCGTCACTCGAAATCGAGCAGCTATATCTGGATCAGATCGCGCGCGCGAAACGGTTCATTTATGCCGAGAGCCAGTATTTTGCTTCGCGCCGGATCGCCGAAGCAATGGCACGGCGTCTCGATGAAGCCGACGGCCCCGAAATTGTCGTGATAAACCCGCTCACGGCCAATGGCTGGCTTGAACCCTTGGCGATGGACACAGCGCGGGCGCGCCTTCACGAAACACTGTGTCGACACGACAAGCATGGTCGTTTTCGTATTTACCATCCATTTACCGACGGCGGGACCGCGATTTATGTCCACGCGAAAATCCTGATCATCGACGACGATATCCTGCGTGTCGGCTCGTCGAACATGAACAACCGCTCGATGCGGCTCGACACCGAATGCGATATCACCATCGATGGCTCGCATGGCGATAACAACGTGCGGGTGGGCAAGATACGAGCGATACGTGACGGCCTCATTGCCGAACATCTGGGAGTTGAGCCTGAAAGCGTCGGCGCGAAGATCGACTCAACGGGCTCTTTGATACGCGCGATCGACGAACTGAGCGGGCGCACGCAACGCCTGCGTCGCTATGAAACCCCTGACCTTTCGGCGGTCGAGGCCTGGCTGGCCGAAAATGAAGTGCTCGACCCGGAAAGTCCGGACGAAATGTTTGAGTCGGTTACAAACGCGGGGTTGTTTCGTGGTTTCCTGCAGAAGCAAAAGCACGGCCGAGGCGCGGACACACTATCAAAATAGCGGTGAACGCGGCGTGGCAAATCGACCAAACATTCAAACCGAACATTTCGTCGCTTTCGTGCAGTAGCGATGGCACAAACCGGCCAATATCTTGTTCTCCTCGGCTCTTCACCAGCAGAGCAGAGGAAGTGAATATGACCGATACCAGTTATGACATTCGTACACTGAACGGCCTCATCAAGACGACAATCGACAGCGTCGATGGCTATCGCGCGGCAGCCGAGGATAGTGAAGCGGGACGCTTTGCATCGTTGTTCAACGAGCGCGCGAACGAGCGCGCCACAGTTGCCGAAAAGCTAAAGTCAGAGGTCGCTCGGTTGGGCGGTAACCCCGAAGATGATGGCTCGTTGCTGGCCGGCGCACACCGGGCCTTCATGGGCCTAAAGGAAATCGTGACCGGTAAAGACGAGCAGGCCATCGTCAACGAGGTCGAACGCGGCGAAGATGTGATCAAGGCGCGTTACGAAAAAGCGATGGCAGATGAAGATGTCTCGCCGACCGTCAAAACGCTTATCGCAGATTGCTATACGTCGGTGAAGCAAGGGCATGATCAGATGCGCGATCTGAAGCACAGCATGCAAGCCGCTTCGTAAATATCAAGCGGGGCGCTCCATTCGGGGTGCCCCGCTTTCGGCTCAACCTCGCAAGTCAATTGTGTCGGGTGCGCGGGCCGTCCAGATTGATATGACTATATCCCGTTACGCCGCAGCAGTAGCTCGGCGGTGGCATCGATGATCGCAGCCCTATCGAGGCGATGGTGATGATAGAGATCGGGGAGGTCGCCGGTCTGGCCGAATTGCTCGGTGCCGAGCGGGCTGACGCGGTGGCCGCAGACGCCACCAATCCAGCTCAGCGCAGCGGGCGCACCGTCAAGAATTGTGACCAGTTGCGCCTCAGGAGAAAGCGGGGCCAGCAATTGTTCGATATGCGAGGTGTCCGCGCCGGCCGATGTCCAACGCGCGCGGTGTGCTGCGCTCCATCCGCGATGAAGCAATGTCGGTGACGTGACGTTGAGCAGGCCGATGCCGGGCAAGTCTTCGGCGATGGCTGTCCATGCGGCCAAGGCTTCGGGGGCAATCGCACCCGAAAAAATAATCGCGGCATCGGCACCGGGCGAGGGCTCGCGCAACCAGTATCCACCCGCGATTGCATCCTTGCGCCAGTCATCATTTTCACGCTCAGCCTGATCGATCACGCGCGTTGTCAGGCGCAGATAAACTGATTCACCGTCTTCCGCTTGCATCAGCCGGAAACTCTCGGCCATCAGAAGCGCCAGCTCGTCGGCAAACGCAGGCTCGTAATGCCGCAGGCCTGGCTGACCCATGGCAATGAGCGGCGGATTGATTGACTGGTGCGCGCCGCCCTCTGCGCCAAGCGTTACCCCCGACGGTGTCGCCACCAGCAGAAAACGTGCATCCTGATAACAGGCATAGTTGAGCGCATCGAGCCCGCGCGCGATGAACGGGTCATAGACAGTTCCGATCGGTAGCAGCCGTTCGCCGAAAAGCGCGCCCGCCAAACCGAACGCCGCGAGGTTCAGGAACAGGTTATTTTCCGCGATACCAAGTTCAACGTGCTGGCCCGCGCCACTGCCACTCCATTTCTGGGCCGACGGGATTTTGGCCGCGCGAAACACATCGGCGAGTTCGCTGCGCCGGAAAAGCCCGCGCTGGTTCACCCACGCGCCGAGATTGGTCGACACCGTGACGTCGGGCGATGTTGTCACGATATGGTCGGCAAACGCCGTGTCCGACTTGGCAATCCCCAGCAGGATTTTGCCGAATGCGGCCTGCGTCGATTGCGCATCGCCATCGGGTGTTGCAATTGTCGGCACGTCAAAGGTCGGCGCGCTGGTGACCGATTTACGACGGGCGATCGTGCAGGCCTCGATCTGCGCGCGGACGGTTGGGGCAATATTGTCCCCCAGTCCCGCCCATGGGGCCCATTCGTCGCCGCTGCGAATACCGAGCTGATCGCGAAAACTTTCGATCTGTGTCGGCGTCATCAGGCCCGAATGATTATCTTTGTGACCCGCAAAAGGGAGGCCGTAGCCCTTGACCGTATATGCGATGAACAACGTCGGCGTTTCGCCTGTTGCCGCATCGAACGCTTCGCACAATGTCGCGATACAATGGCCGCCGAGGTTGGTCATCAGTCGCGCAAGTGCGTCGTCATCGCGTGCCGCGAGCAGCGCCTTGACGCCTTTTTGCTTGCCAATATCGTCGATCAGCCGGGCGCGCCATGCAGCGCCACCCTGATAGGTAAGCGCGGCAAACTCGGCATTGGGTGTGGTATCGATCCATTCGCGCAAATGCTCACCGCCGGGCTCGGCAAAGGCGGCTTCTTGCAACTTGCCGTGCTTGAGCGTGACAACGCGCCATCCGCAGGTTTCGAAAATGTCATCGAACCGGCGAAACATGCGGTCAGCCGTCGTCGCATCGAGCGACTGGCGGTTATAATCGACGATCCACCAGCAATTGCGGATATCGTGCTTATAACCTTC
The DNA here is from genome assembly GCA_043778785.1 of Sphingomonas sp. GTDB lineage: Bacteria > Pseudomonadota > Alphaproteobacteria > Sphingomonadales > Sphingomonadaceae > Sphingomonas_O. The sequence goes on from JAYWFN010000283.1 coordinate 46,995, forward strand.
GATCAGGCATTCGTAGATATTGCCCTCATCGAGTTCGGCATCGCCCATCAGCGCGATCATCCGCCCTGCATCGCTTTCGGCCAGCGAACCGTGCGCGATCAGATAATCCTGAACCAGACTGGCAAAAGCAGTGATCGCAACACCAAGCCCGACGGACCCCGTCGAGAAATCAACCGGGATGACGTCTTTCGTCCGGCTCGGATAACTCTGCGCACCGCCAAAGCCGCGATACGCCTGCAATTGTTCGAGTGATTGTGACCCGAGCAGATAGTGGATGGCGTGGAGCACCGGGCTGGCGTGCGGCTTGACGGCAACCTTGTCATTGGGGCGGAGCGCATGGAAATAGAGCGCGGTCATGATCGCCGTAATTGACGCGCAGGATGCCTGGTGCCCGCCAACCTTCACGCCGTCGCGGCTTTCGCGCAGGTGATTGGCGTTGTGTATCGTCCATGACGATAGCCAGCGCAGCCGCTCCTCGATCCGCTCGAGCGTCACAGTAGTTTCCGGGGCGGGGGTTTCCGGGGCGAGCATATCAGGATCAAGCAAATTCAGATTCCGGCGGCAATTTAACTGTCAGAGCAAAGCGCATAGACCGATAATGGGCGCGATTGTTGCTGAATACTATTGATTGACCGGTAGATTATCGCGCTCTGCATTCCGTCGCATATTGTCCCCAATAAATTTTCCAATCCCGACAAGATTTTCATTCTGAAAATCCTGTAGCGCGCCGCATGATCGGTGTTGATGAGACTCGAAAATGATCCGCTGGCGGCATTGTGGATGCCGTTTACCGCCAACCGCGCCTTCAAGGCGACGCCGCGTTTGCTGACCAGCGCTAAAGACATGCATTACACCAGCAGCGATGGTCGGCAGCTGCTCGATGGCACGGCTGGGCTGTGGTGTGTCAATGCCGGCCATTGCCGCGCCCCCATTGTCGAGGCGATCTGCAAGACGGCACACGAGCTGGACTTCGGCCCGACCTTTCAGGTTGGCCACCCGCTTGTTTTCGAGCTGGCGTCACGGCTTGCCGCGTTGATGCCCGAAGGCCTCGACCGGATATTTTTCACGGGTTCGGGGTCTGAATCCGTCGACACCGCCCTGAAAATCGCGATCGCCTATCAGCGTGCGCGCGGCGAAGGAACGCGAACCCGCCTGATCGGGCGCGAGCGCGGCTATCACGGCGTCGGTTTTGGCGGCATTTCAGTCGGCGGCATCGTCAACAACCGGCGGCAGTTCGGCACGTTGCTGGCCGGTGTCGATCATCTGCCGCACACCCACTCTCTGGCGCACAACGCCTTTACCCGGGGTCGCCCGGCGTGGGGCGGGCATCTTGCGGAAGACCTCGAACGCATTGTCGCGCTGCATGGCGCGGAAACCATCGCCGCTGTCATTGTCGAGCCGATGGCTGGTTCGACCGGTGTTTTGATCCCGCCGGTCGGCTATCTCGAAAAGCTGCGCGAGATTTGCACCAAACACGGCATCGTCCTGATCTTTGATGAAGTCATTACGGCGTTTGGCCGGATTGGTGGCGCGACGGCTGCGGGAACACTGGGCGTAACCCCCGATGTCATTTGTATGGCCAAAGGACTGACCAATGCTGCCGTGCCAATGGGCGCTGTTGCTGTCAGCCGGACGATCCACGACACTGTTGTCGAAGGCGGACCGGACGGCATCGAGCTGTTCCACGGCTATACCTATTCGGGGCATCCGCTCGCGGCTGCCGCGGGGCTTGCGACGCTCGACCTCTATAAATCCGAAAACCTGTTCGAGCGCGCGGGTGAACTGCACAGTTATTGGGAAGACGCCGTCCACAGCCTGACGGACAAGCGTCACGTCATCGACATTCGCACGATGGGCATCGTCGCGGGGATCGAGCTTGAAGCCCGCCCCGGCGCGCCGGGCAAGCGCGCAATGGAACTGTTCCACAAATGCTTCGACAACGGCCTGCTGGTCCGCGCGACAGGGGATATCATTGCGCTTTCACCGCCGTTGATTTTGGAAAAAGCGCATATTGACGAAATGGTCGGGCGGATCGCGGCGTTGGTCGAGACAATTGACTGAGCGCAGGTTTCAACGGCGGCAAAAACCGCTACCTATCGATATGATCATGCCAAGTCAGGGACCTCACATGCAGTTTGATGACGTTGTTCTCGGGCGCCGGAGCATCCGGGGCTATAAACCCGACCCCGTCCCCCGGCCGCTGATCGAGGAGGTCATCGGCCTGGCGATGCGCGCGCCATCCTCGATGAATACCCAGCCGTGGAATTTCTATGTGATCACCGGCGACCCCCTTGACCGTATCCGCGCGGGCAACACCGACCGGATGGTCGCAGGCGTGCCGCAATCGCGCGAATTTCGCACCGGTGAGGCTTTTGCCGGGCCGCACCGCGAGCGCCAGATCGGCGTCGCCAAGCAATTGTTTACGGCAATGGGGATCGAGCGTGATGACAAGGACCGGCGGCAGGACTGGGTGCTGCGCGGGTTTCGCCAGTTCGACGCCCCCGTCTGTGTGATCATCACCTATGACAAAGTGCTGGACGGCAGCGACGATACGCCATTCGACTGCGGCGCTGTGGCAACTGCGCTTGTCAATGCCGCATGGTCGCGCGGACTCGGCGCAGTGATCAACAGCCAGGGCATCATGCAATCGCCCGTTGTTCGTGAACATGCCGGGATTGCCGATGATCAGGTCATCATGAAAAGTATCGCGCTGGGCTGGCCTGATGAGACTTTTCCCGCCAACGCCGTGGTATCCGAGCGCAAATCCGTCAGTGAGGCGACGGTGTTCGTCGGGTTTTGAAACGCAGGCGCGGCGCGCGTCATTCTGCCCGCGCCAGGCCGAACTGCGCCAGATACCATTGCTGGAATTTGACCACGCTGCCTTCCTGATCCGAATAGCGCCCCGGGCGATAGCGGCTCGACATGATTCCCGCCTGATTATTCTCGGTGATCACTTTGTCTTGCGTCGTGGTGGCATGATAACCCCAGATCATCTTTTCGATGTCGACTTCGGCCCCAGTCGCGCGGCCATCCACAAGCCATATCATTTCGACGTCCGTGACCAACGCCCCGCGCGGCGTGAAGAGAAACAGGATTGCGAAATGATCGTCGGCAACGATCTGGCTGAACGGGCTGAAACTCAAATGCATCCGGCCGCCGTCAGCGCTGGTGCGTTTGCCCATCAACGGCGCGGGTGCGGCACCATCCTGGGTTTCCGCCGCAAAGCCAGGCTTGTTCATCCGCTGCATCAATAGGCGCAAATGGCTGCTTGTCGGGGGTTCATCGATCGTGCCGACCGGGCGACCGAGTGCGGTGGCGCTGTCTTCCCATGCCTTGAGCTTGGGCGCAAAGCTGGCAATCGCATTGGCTGGCCCCGAGCTCGGCCCCGCGCCGACGGCCACAATCGAGTCCGCCGCGTGCATCGAGCAGAATTCGGGATGCGACGGGACACAGTGGTAGCATTCGAAGAAATTCTCGACGACCAGTTTCCAGTTGGCGGTCGTCGGGTAACTGCCCGCGTGCGCGATCCGTGCGTCGGCAATGCCGTGATAGTCGAGGATCGCGCCCATATCGCCAAAAGTCGCGTCGAAATCGGCGGGTTCGCCCTCGCTCATGTTGACGAAGATAAGGCCGTGGAAGACGCGGATGTGGCAAGCAAACAGGCTGTTGTCTGCCTTGTCGAAATCCTCGGGCATGAGCCGCGCGGCGATTAACCGGCCATCAAGACCGAACGTCCAGGCGTGATAGGGGCAAACCAAACGCGGCGCATTGCCGCTGTCGGCCTGGCAGATTGTCGACCCACGGTGACGGCAGACATTGAAAAATGCGCGAACGCTGTCAGCATTTTCGCGGATGATGATGATCTGCTCGACGCCGATCTTGAACAGGAAGTAATCGCCTTTGTTCGGGATTCGGGACACATGCCCGGCCAATAGCCACTTCTGACTGATGACGCGGTCCAGATCGGCTTTGAATACCGCATCACTGGCGTAAAATTCCTGATCAAAGCTGTAGCCAACGCGCGTGTTTGCGGCGAGGCGGGCCATCATGTCGGTTTGCGTTTCGGGCATCAGATTTTTATCCGGGCGTTGCTGGGGTCGAACATCGGTTTGAGCGAGGCAGTGACCGGATGACGGACACCTGCGATTTCGATTTCATAGTCATCGGCACCAATCGGCCCCACCACGCCGCCGTCCGCTGCATCGACATAGCCAAGCCCGCACGCCGCGCCAAGCGTATGGGCATACATGCCCGAACGGATGTAGCCCGCGATCCGGTCACCCTGCCAGATTGGCTCGTTATGATAGAGCAAGGGCTCAGGCGACTTGAGCAGGAACTGGACAAGGCGCTGTTTCAGACCTGTTTCCTTTTGCGCCAGCAGCGACTCTCGCCCGATGAAACCACCCGGCTTGTCCATCTTCACCGCAAAGCCAAGCCCCGCCTCGAGCGGGGTATCCTCGTCGGTGACGTCGTGGCCCCAGTGGCGATAGCCTTTTTCCATCCGCAATGAATTGAGCGCATGATAACCGCAGTGTTTAAGGCCGAATGCCGCGCCCGCCGCGACGATTTCGTCGTAAACGCCCGCCATAAATTCGGTCGGGATATAGAGTTCCCAGCCAAGCTCACCGACATAGGTGATCCGCGAGGCGCGGACGATGGCATAGCCGAGCTCGATTTCCTGGCTGGTCGCGAACGGGAAGGCCTCATGTGACAGGTCGTTGGGCGTGCGCGACTGAAGCAGCGCGCGCGCGTTCGGTCCCATGATCGAAATGACGCCCATGCCCGAACTGACATTGGTCAGAACCGCATGGGCATCGTCAGGCGTGTGGCGCTTGAGCCAGTCGAAATCGCGAATCTCGGTTTCGGCGCCCGTAACGATCAAATAGGCTGTCTTGCTGAGCCGTGTGACGGTCAGGTCCGCCTCGATCCCGCCCTTATCGTTGAGCCACTGTGTATAAACGAGCTTGCCCGGCGCGACATCGACATCGTTCGCGCAGACCCGGTTCAGGACGGGCATCGCGTCGCGACCCTCCAGCCGGAATTTGGCGAAGGAGCTTTGGTCGAACAGGCCAACGGCTTCGCGCACGGCTTTGCATTCGGATGCACTCGCGTCGAACCAGTTCTGGCGACCATAGCTATAGTCGTATTTGGGCGTGCTGCCGGGTTCGCCATACCAGTTGGGCCGTTCCCATCCGAAGGCCTCGCCGTGGCACGCGCCCGCCACCGCCACCCGGTCATGGATTGCCGACTTGCGGACACCACGCGCGGTTTCATATTGTTTGAACGGATAGTGCGTGGCGTAAAGCAGCCCGAGGCTCTCGCTCACGCGTTCGCGCAGATATTTGCGGTTGACCTGAAACGGCATGTTGCGGCGGATATCGACCGACCACAGATCGGCGGGCGGCATACCGTCTCGAATCCAGTCGGCCATCACTTTGCCGACGCCACCAGCCGATTGCAGGCCAATCGAGTTGAGGCCCGCCGCCACGAAGCAGCCCTTCAGTTCGGGTGCCGCGCCCAGATGATAGCGCACGTCGGGCGTAAAACTCTCAGGGCCGCAGAAGAATTTCTGGATACCGGCTTTTTCGAGTGCAGGCACACGCCGCATTGCATCGACCAGCACGGGTTCGAAATGTTCGAAACTTCCGGCAATCTCGTCGAAGCAAAAGTCGTCCGATATGCCGTCCATGCCCCAGGGCCGCGCGTTGGGCTCGAAAGCACCGACGAGCAATTTGCCCGCATCATGCTTGTAATAACCGCAATAGTCATAGTCGCGCAGCACCGGCAGCGAGGCGTCGAGCCCCTCCACCCCTTCAAACAGGACATAATAATGCTCGCAGGCATGAAGCGGGGCCGCAACGCCGATGCTCGCGGCCAGATCGCGCGTCCACATGCCGCCGCAGATGACGACATAATCGGCGTCGATTGAACCGTCTTCGGTGTCGACACCCGTCACGCGCTCGCCATCATGGCGGATCTTGATGACCTTGGTATTTTCGAAAATCCTTGCGCCGCCGGTCCGTGCGCCTTTGGCCAATGCCTGCGTGATGTCGACTGCATTGGCGTAACCATCGCTCGGTATATGAATACCGCCGACGACGTCATCAACATTGACGATGGGAGCGAGTTCGCTGATCGCTTGCGCCGTGACGACATGGACCGGCAGGTCAAACACCTTGGCCATCGACGCGCTGCGTTTCAGCTCCTCGAACCGTTCCATCGTGGTCGCCATTGAGATCGACCCGCACTGACGGTATCCGGTCGCCTGACCCGTTTCGGCCTCAAGCCCGCGATAAAGTTCGCCGGTATATTTCGCGAGCTTGGTCATGTTGATGCTGGGGCGCAGTTGCCCGACCAGCCCCGCCGCATGCCATGTCGTGCCGCTGGTCAGTTGCTTGCGTTCGAGCAGGACGACATCGTCCCAGCCGATCTTGGTCAGATGATAGGCAATCGAGCATCCGATGACACCGCCCCCGATGATCACAACGCGCGTTTTTTTGGGAAGGTCCGCCACCGGGTCAGACTTTCATCTTGGCATTATCGGGATCATAGGCGGGCTGCGCGAGCACTGTCGCCATCCGCCGTTCGCCTTGAAGATAAAGGTCGAACGTTGATCCCGGCGTGGCATTTTCATGCGGCACACAAGCAAAGAACAAGCTCTTGCCGACACGGTGTCCGTATCCGCCCGATGTGGTCAGGCCAATGCAATTTTCGCCGACCAGACACGGCTCGGCCCCGCGCACATCGACGTCGTGTGCATCGACTTCGCCGTAAACGATCCGGAACCGGTCGGACGCATCGAGCGTCGCCTGCTTGCCGACAAAATCATCTTTCTTGAAATTGATGAACCGGTCCATATCCGCCTCGATCATCGTCAGCTCGTTGGTCAGTTCGGACCCCCACGCCTTGTAACCTTTTTCGACGCGCATCGTGTTGACCGCGTAGAGGCCGTAATTGGCAATGCCGAATGCCTGACCGGCTTGCCAGATCGCGTCGTAAAGCGCGGCGACGTCGCCGATCATCGGATGCAATTCCCAGCCGAGTTCACCGACATAGGACACCCGCAACGCGCGCATCATGTGGCCCGCAATCAAAATTTCCTGACCACTGAGCCAGCGGAACCCTTCGTTCGACAAATCGGCATCGGTCAGCGTCGCCAGCACATCGCGCGAGCGCGGACCACTCACCACGATCACGCCGCGATCCTCGGTCACGTTCGTGATCGTCACATCCTCATGCGGCAACTTGCTCTGCATCATCAGGTCGAGGTCGCGCTGCTCGGCGGCGGCGGCCGAAAGGCAGTAGAAATGATCATCGGCGAACCGCGTCACGGTCATTTCGCCGTAAATCCGCCCCTGCCGTGACAGCGGGTGGACAAGCCCTATCCCGCCCGCCTTTTTGGGCATCCGGTTCGCGCAAATCCGGTTGAGGAACGCCTCTGCATCGGGCCCTGTCACATCATATTTGGCAAAGCCCGTCAGATCGAGCACGCCGACACGCTCGGCCACCGCACGAACTTCTGCGGCGACTACTTCGAACACATTATTGCGACCGTAACCCGATACTTCCGCGCGCCCGTCGAGCGAGAACCATTTCGGTCGTTCCCACCCAAAGGTTTCGCTGTGCACCGCGCCGGCCGCTTTCAACCGGTCATGCAGCGGCGACACTTTGCACGGCCGCCCGTCGGGCTCTTCCTCACCGGGCAACCGTGTGGTGAAGGTCAGGCGGTAATCGAGGAACACTTTTTCCCGGCTATAATCTTCGTCCGCAAACGCCCCGTAACGACGCGGGTCAAATTCGGTCATGTTGATGTCGGCGTCGCCATAGACAATCGACTGCGCTAGATATTTGCCCGACCCGCCACCCTGCGCGATGCCGAACGATGTCCCGCAGCACTGCCAGAAATTCTTGAGGCCCGCCGCTGGCCCGAGCAGCGGGCCACCGTCGGGCGTGTGCGGGATCGCACCATTGACGATCCGACGGATGCCAACCTCGCCAAAGATCGGCATGCGTTCGATGGCACGTTCAAGCCATTTCGAAATCCGGTCGAGATCATCAATGAAAAGCTCGCTTGTCGATGCCCATTCGGGCTGACCCTTGGGCGCCCAAGCCTCGGCCAGACCGATGTTTTCATAGATACCGATCAGTCCGCTTTTCTGCTCCTGCCGGAAATAACCCGAGACATAGGGGCAGCGCATGACGGGGATTTCGCCGTCGCGGTCCATGAATGCCTGGATCGGATCGGTGACAACATAATGATGTTCCATGTTGGTCACCGGAATGTCGATACCCGCCATCTGCGCCACTTGCCGCGCGTAACAGCCTGCTGCGTTCACGACGATCTCGGCGCGCACGGTGCCCTCGTCGGTGATCACATCCCATTCGCCGGTCGGCAGTTGCGTCAGACCCGTCACGAGTGTTTTGCGGATAATCGTTGCGCCCAAGTTCTTTGCGCCGATTGCCATTGCGTTGCACAGGCCTGAAGGATCGGCATGACCGTCGCTGGTGGTGTAAGCGCCGGCAATCACGCCTTCAGTGGTCATGAATGGATTGATACGGCGGATTTCTTCCGGCGGGATGATCTCCATGTCAAACCCGATAATTTTCGAATAGCCGTGGATATATTTGAACCAAGCCAGCTCGCGCTCATTCGTCGCAAGGCGGATGCCGCCCGATTTGTGCCAGCTGACATACTGCCCCGTCAGCCCCTCCAGCCGGGGATAGAGATCGTTGCTGTAAGCATGGATTTTAGCAAGATTATAGCTGCCCGTAATACTCGGACACTGCCCCGCTGCGTGCCACGTCGAGCCCGACGTGAGTTCATCTTTTTCGATCAGCATGCAGTCAGTCCAGCCCAGCTCGGCCAGATGATAAAGCAGTGACGCACCCATGATGCCGCCCCCGATTATGACCACACGCGCGCTTGTTTTCATCATGACTTAATGTGCTCAATGGCTGACAGGCTACAAAGTTAGTGCGAATGCCCAACGGGGCACAAATTAGGATTTAGGGCGGATTGGCTCAAAAAATTTCAGGATTAATGCCAAAACTTTCAATTGTAGCGTTTATCCCCCAGCGATTTAGTCCGGCCTATGAAAATAGGTTTTATCGGACTCGGCAATGTCGGCGGAAAGCTGGCGGGAAGCCTTATTCGAAATGGTCATGATGTCATCGTCCGCGATCTCGATGATGCGCTGGTCGATGATTATGTTGCACGGGGTGCTGTTGCCGCCGCCACACCGAAGGCACTGGGCGAAGTCGCCGACCTGATTATCACCTGCTTACCCTCGCCCGCTGCCAGCGCTGCGGTCGCAGAGGGCAACGACGGCTTTCTTGAGGTCATGCGCCCGGGTCAGGTCTGGCTCGAAATGAGCACAACCGACCACAGCGAGATCATCCGCCTCGGGGCGCTGGTCGAGGCGCGGGGCGCGATGATGATGGAATGTCCGGTGTCCGGCGGCTGTCACCGCGCCGACACCGGCAATATCGCGATCTTCGCCGGCGGTGCCCGTGAGGCCTTCGAGTTTGTGCTGCCCATCCTCACGACAATGGGCCGCCGCATCCTTCATACCGGACCACTGGGCACGGCGTCGCAGCTGAAAGTGATGACGAACTATCTTTGCACCGTCCACCTTGTGGCGCTCGCCGAGGCACTGACGGTTTGTAAGGCAGCGGGGATGGACATGAATACCACCTATGAAGCGATCCGCATCTCGTCGGGCAACAGCTTCGTCCACGAAACCGAAAGCCAGGTGATCCTGAACGGCAGCCGCGATATCAACTTTACGATGGACCTTGTCAGCAAAGACGTCGGGCTGTTCGATGCAATCGCGCAGCAGCATCACGTGCCGGTTGAGCTATCGCCGCTGATCGTGAGCATTTTCAAGGACGGTGAAGCGCGCTTTGGCCCCCGCGAACATAGCCCCAACATCATTCGCCGTTATGAAGAACCACTGGGGATCAAAGTGCTCGGCACCGGATTTCCGGCAGAAATGGTCGACGATGAACCCGAAGCCCCGGGCTATGAGGTTGTGCCAAAGCGGTAGGGTTAACTGAGTGCCGTTGCGTGTCCGGCGACCCAGTCCATAAACGTCCGCACCCGCACATTTTCTTTCATGTCCTTGCGACAGATCAGACCCCATTCGCCGGGACACACCGCATAGTGCTCGACGGGCTTCACGAGCCGCCCGCTCGCCAGATCCTGATCGACAAAAGGCCCGTTGACGAGCGCAATAGCCTCTCCATCGAGCGCCAGCTCGAGCGCAACCGCCAGCGTATCAACAACCATGTGCGGCGATGCCGGATCGAATTCGAGGCCGGTGGACGCAAACCATGTCTCCCAATTGCGCACTTCGGTATAGATCGCAACGAGCGGCTGATCGAGCAGATCGGCCGGTTTGGGCTTGGCCCCTATCCTGGTCGCCAGCGCTGGGCTGCATACGGGAAACAGGCTATATTCGAACAGTGGCACCCAGTGATATCGGGCGGGATCGGGCATAGTCTCGCAATAGACCAGCCCGACATCGGCATGGACCTCGTCAAATTCCCACTCGACCGCGCACGTGCTCAGCGTCAGCTTCACCTTGGGATTTTCCTGCAAAAACAGTGGCACACGCTTTGCCAGCCAGCGGATCGATGCCGTCACGTACGTCTGAACCCGCAGCGGCTTGTCGAGTGTGTTGCGATGGACCGCTTCCACGCCTTCGATCAGCGATTCAAATGCTGCGCGGACATAGGGGTAAAGAACGCGGCCTTCTTCGGTCGAGATGATATGGCGACCACTTTGCGCAAACAGCTGGACGCCAAGCGCATCCTCGATGAGTTGAACCTGATGGCTGACGGCCGGGTGGGTCAGGCACAACTCGTCGGCGGCATCACGGATACTCTGGCGGCGCGTTGCAGCTTCAAACCCTTTAAGCGCCTTGAGCGGTGGCAACTGCCGGAGGTCGATTTTGGTTTGGCTCGACATACATCCCCTCTCCCAAGGCTATGTTGTATGCCGTTCAGCGGTTGGCGCAACCGGTAAAAGAAATTTACGCGTCAGATTTGCGGCGACGTGCGTCTTCAAGGATCATTGCCGCGCCTTTTTCCGCCACCATCACGGTCGGCGCGTTGATGTTGCCAGACGTGATGTTGGGGAAGATCGAGGCATCAACCACGCGCAAGCCATCAATGCCGTGGACACGAAGGCGGGCATCGACAACCGATGTCGCCGCATCGGGCCCCATCATGCAGGTCGAGCTTGGATGATAAACCGTATCCGCGCGGCTGCGGAAATCATGCAGCAGGTCGTCGTCACCCTGAAGATGCGCACCGGGCATCAGCTCCTCGGTGATGATGTCGGCGAGTGGAGCCTGCGCCGCCAGCGCACGAAGCAACCGGATGCCGGCACGCGCCTCTGCCACGTCGTGATCAGTCGAAAGATAATGGGGCTGGATCAGCGGATATTCGAACGGATCGGGCGACGTAATCTGCAAATGCCCACGGCTCGTTGGGCGACAGCTGTTGAACGAAAGCAGGAACGCCGAAAAAGGATCGGGGTTAAGCAGTTTGCGTTCGGACAGGGGACTTTTGGTGTAGCTCACTGGACTGAAATAGAGCTGTAAATTGACGCGCGGCTGATCTGCTGCGCTGCGGACAAAGCCACCGCCCTGATTAACGCTCATCGACAAGGGGCCGCCGCGATTGAGGAGATAGTGCAGGCCTGCCCTGATCTTGCCGGTGAGCGGACCCAGCACATCATTCAGTGTCGGCACCGAGGTTTTGTAGAAATAGCTGACCGCGAGATGATCCTGCAGATTTTGCCCGACTGCCGGTGCGTCAATCAACGGCGTAATCCCAAGCGATCGAAGCAAAGCGCCATCGCCAATCCCCGAAAGCTGCAACAGCTGCGGCGAATTGATCGTGCCGCCGCACAGGATCACTTCGCACGATGCGCGCGCCTGCTGGATCTCGTTGTCGCGCCTATATTCAACGCCCACCGCACGTTTTCCTTCAAACAGGATGCGCGTCGCGTGCGCTTTGGTGCGCAGCTCGACGGTGCCGTGCTTCAGGGCAGGCCGCAGATATTCGTTCGCCGTGGAGGCGCGCCGCCCGTTGCGCGTGTTGATCTGGAAAACGCCGACCCCTTCGGACTGCGCGCCGTTGAAATCAGCTGTGGCCACAAACCCAAGCGCTTCGCCGGTTTCAACAAATGTCCGGCACAGCGGATGCGCACGCGCCGAAATGTCCGTGACATGCTGTGGTCCGCCCGCCCCGTGCCAGTCGCCGCTACCGTGGTCATGATCCTCCGCCTTGATGAAATAGGGCAGCACATCATCCCAGCCCCACCCGGCATTGCCCGCCGCTGCCCAGTCATCGAAATCATGCGGCTGGCCACGGACATGCACCATCGCGTTGATCGAGCCTGATCCCCCGATCACTTTGCCGCGCGGCCAATAGCTGGTGCGGCCATTCAGGCCCGGAACCGCTTGCGTATCATACATCCAGTTGACGCGGGCGTCGAAGAACGTGCGACCATAACCGATCGGCAGCTGGATCCAGACCGTGCGATCCGATCCACCTGCTTCGAGCAGCAACACGCGCGTTTTGCCGTCCGCCGACAGCCGATTGGCCACCACGCAACCGGCAGTCCCGGCACCAACAATCACATAGTCAAATTCTTCGTTCATCTGACCGGGTGCTGGGTCATTTCGAGGTGGAGCATGGTCCCGGTGTAAGGGTTGGCGTCTGCAACCGCTTCGTCAAGTTCGACGCCGAGGCCTGGCGCGGTGGACGGAATGACATGGCCATCCTCGAACCGGATCGGCGTTTTCAGGATTTCGCTGTGGAAGCCGCCCCATGTCTCGATGCTTTCGAGGATCAGGAAATTGGGCGAACAGGTCGCAATCTGGATATTGGCCGCGCCGACGACGGGGCCACAATACAGATGCGGCGCGATCTGGGCATGATAGACTTCGGCCATTCCGGCAATTTTCTTGGCTTCGAGAATGCCGCCGACGCGCCCCAGATTCATCTGCAATATCGCGGCTGCGCCCGCTTTGAGCAGGCGTGCGAAATCATATTTCGTCGTAAGGCGCTCGCCGGTCGCAATCGGGATGCTCGTTGCGCGCGCAACCTTTGCCATCTCGTCGGGCGCGTCGGGCGGCACAGGCTCTTCGAGCCACAGCGGATCATAAGGCTCGAGCCGCTTCGCAAGCCGGATGGCCCCGGCCGCTGTCATCTGGCCGTGCGTCCCGAATAACAGATCAGCTTTGGTGCCAACCGCTTCGCGCAGCTTCGCCGCAAACCGCTCGCACAGGTCGAGCGCTTCGAGCGACAATTGCCGTCCGTCAAATGCCGAGTACGGCCCCGCCGGGTCAAACTTCAGCGCCGTAAAGCCCTGCGCCAGATAGTCGACCGCCCGTTCCGCCGCGAGGTCGGGGTCGTGATAGACATCGCTTATGTCACCGGGGCGGGGATAAATATACGTATAGGCGCGCAGCCGCTCATGCACTTGCCCGCCAAGCAATTTGTAAACCGGCTTGTTCGCTTCCTTGCCGATAATGTCCCAGCACGCCATCTCGAGCGCGCTCAGGACGCCCATCAGCGTCAGGTCGGGATGCTGGGTAAAGCCGCTCGAATACACCCGCCGCCACAGTGTTTCGATATCGTGCGGATCATTGCCCGCCGCATAGCGCGCAAAAACATCCTCGATCATTTTTGCGACAAGATGCGGGTCGAACGGCACGCAGTATGCCTCGCCAATTCCCGAAACGCCCGTGTCTGTCGTCAGCTTGACGAACACGAAATAACGCCCGCCGAAATGGGGCGGTGGATTGCCGACAACGAACGTCTTGATGTCGGTCAGCTTCATGCCGGGTAGAAACCGTTGACCACTTTGATTTCAAGAAAGTCGTGAAGTCCAAACGCTCCCCATTCGCGACCATTGCCCGATTGCTTGTAACCGCCAAAGGGAGAACCATAATCCTGGCCCGCGCCATTGATGTGGACACTGCCCGCCCGGATTTTGCCCGCAACCCGGCGCGCGCGGTCGATGTCGCCGCTCTGCACATAACCGGCGAGACCGTAAGGCGAGTCATTGGCGATGGCGATGGCGTCGGCTTCATCGGTAAATGGGATCATGACCAGCACGGGGCCGAACACCTCCTCCTGCGCAATCGCCATCTTGTTGTGGACGCCCGCAAAAACGGTTGGTTTCACATAATAGCCGTGGTCGAACCCGTCTGCCCGTCCGACCCCGCCAGCGACGGGAATAGCACCTTCATCGATACCGACCTGAATCAGCCGCTGGATTTTGTCATATTGCAGCTTGCTGACCACGGGACCCAGATGCGGTCCCTTATCCTTTGGATCGCCCAGCTTGACTGCGGATGCAACACGCGCGGCAATCGCGACCGCAGCATCATAAGCCGACGCCTCGACCAGCATCCGTGTTGGCGCGTTGCATGACTGACCAGCGTTTTCGAAACAATGCCGCACACCGCGCTCGACCGCCGCTTCAAGATCGGCATCGGCAAAGACGATATTGGCTGACTTTCCGCCAAGCTCCTGCGACACGCGCTTGACAGTGTCGGCGGCGGACTTGGCAACCTGTATCCCGGCGCGGGTTGATCCCGTGAAGGAGACCATGTCGACTTCGGCATGGCTCGTCAGGGCATCGCCGATTGCTGCCCCCGTGCCGTGCACCATGTTGAATACGCCGGGCGCAAAGCCCGCTTCGTCGATGAATTCGGCAAACAGCTGGGCCGACAGTGGTGCGACTTCGCTTGGTTTCAGCACCATCGTGCAACCGACGACCAGCGCCGGGCCCACTTTGGCGGCCAGCTGGTTGATCGGCCAGTTCCACGGCGTGATCAGCACGCAGACACCGATCGGTTCATGGACCAGCGCACTGTTGCCGCCGATTCGGCTGGTCCACGCCATGTCGCGCGCGGCCTTGATCGTTTCCTTCAGGTGCCCCGGCCCGCATTCGGCCTGCGCATTGAACGACAGGTCATAGGGCGCACCCATTTCGGTCGAAATCGCAATGACCATTTCGTCATAGCGCCGCTCGAATATCGCGATCAGTTTTTCGACAAGCGCAATCCGGTCATCCATTGGTAGCGCTGAATAGTCGTCGAATGCCGCCCGCGCCGCACGCACGGCTGCATCGACATCGTCGGGGCCGCACAGTGCGACCCGCGTGGCAATTTCTTCGGTCGCCGGATTGATGGCGTCGATTGTGCCGGTTGCTGTCAGCGGCAGCGCCCACGCGCCATCGATATAGGATTTAAGCCGCTCCATCTCAGATATATCCCACCGCGCGTTTTTGGTCCTCGATAATGGTCTTTCCTGCCATCCAGTAATGCCATGCCGCCCAAAATCCGGTCGGGGCCAGAAAAAGCAGCGCAAGGCGGAGCGACGCAGCATCCGCGCCACCGGGTCCAGCAAAATAATCACTGAGCCAGCCCACGCCTTGCGGCGCGATGATCAAGTTGAGCACATTTGCCGACAGCAGCGACACCGCGATGAACATCGCGCGCATCTTGCACGGCGCGAGATTCTGGATGAGCGCCATTGCTGGCCCTATGTAAAAATAGATCGCCGGAATGAATATCCACAACATCAGCGTCGCCGTCGACAGCGAGTGCGTATAATAAACGATGAACGACGGGATGGTCGCCGCCGCCGTCACGCCCGCGAGCAGCCAGACAATCCGGCGCGGATCCGTGAACGCCGGTCGCGCCAGCAACCAAGCCGTGAATAGCGACGCCGCGATGCCGGCAATCAAATGGATCGGGCCGACGACGGCACCTGCTTCGCCGACGCTCAGATTAAAGCTGCGCTGGAGAAATGTGGGTGTAAACCACATCAGACCCCAGCCCCAGAATGCCGAAACGCCACCGCCCATGACCATGTGAAATGCTGCCTTCTGCTTCCAAAGAAGGCGCATCGTTTCAGCGATAGTCGGTGTCGCATCATGCACAACGGCGTCCAGTCGCCCGCGAACTGGTTCTTTGATGGTGAAATACACGATGGCCCCGACAAGCACGCCCGGTATCCCGAGCGCCAAGAACGCCGCCCGCCACCCGTAGGCATTGGCCACCGCACCTGCCATATCGGCACCGAGCCACGCCCCGATCGGCGCACCGAGCGCAAAAACCGTCATCGCCATCGGCCGGCGGTTCGCGGGAAAATAGTCGGCCACAATCGAGTTGCATGCAGGCGTTCCACCGGCTTCGCCGACGCCCACACCGATGCGCGCGAGCAACAGCTGCCAATAGCCTTGCGAAAGCCCGCAAAGCGCGGTCATCGCCGACCAGATGACAAGCGATGCGGCCAGTAAGTTCCGCCGGTTATGCCGATCCGCCACCCATGACAGCGGAATACCAAGCGTCACGTAAAACAGCGCGAGTGACACACCCGTCAGAAACGCAATGCCGCCGTCGGTCAGTTTGAGTTCGAGCCGGATCGGTTCGAGCACTGTCGACATGACATAACGGTCAGCGATATTGATCGTATAGACCAGCATCATGATGATCAGCACATACCAGCGCTCGCCGACCGAGTGGGTCTCGTTGGGGATTGTTGCACTCGTCGTCGCCATCTGTGCGCCCTTTATGTTGCTTGTGGTATCAGCTCAGGCCCCAGTGCCGCGCGCAGGGGCGCAAGATAGGGCGCATAATTTTCCCATTGGTCAAGGCCGCTGGTAAAGATCGGCTGGCGCACCTGTTCGGAACTTGGCGTCCGTACCGCGCGCTCGCTTTGATGGAAATTGAGGCAGGCCGCTTCGAACGGTAGGCCCACATAGTCGAGGATGCGGCGGACCTGCGTTTCAAGGTCCGCGACAACATCCTCATAGCGGACACGCAAGACTTTGCCGGGCAGCACTGCGTCCCAATGCGCCATCAGATCGACGTAGCCCTTGTAGTAACGGCCGACTTCTTCGAGCCCGTACGTAAACTCCTGCCCTTCGGCGAAAAGCTGTTTGAAACCACTGAAGCAACAACCCATCGCATCACGCCGCGCATCGATGATCCTGGCATTGGGCAGGATGAGATGGATCAGCCCGATATGCCGGAAATTGTTCGGCATCTTGTCGATGAAAAACGGTGCCCCCGTTTTGCGGTGGATCGCCGTGTCGCGGATATAGGCTTCACCGAACCCCGTCAGTTCTTGGTCTGACAATTCGGCCAGATTGGCGGGATAGCGCGCTTCCTCGCCGACCCGCCGACGACCGTCAATCTTGTGCGCGAGCGCCAGGATATTGGGCAATTCCATCGTGCCCTCGACTTGCGAATGCGATGCGAGGATTTGTTCGAGCAATGTCGACCCGGCGCGCGGCAGTCCGACAATGAAAATCGGATCGGGCGCCGCGCACCCAGCGCCTTTTTTGGCATCGAACAATGCCGTGTTGCCGTGGTCGATCTGCGCCTGCATTTCCTTGTCGATCCGCGTCGCGTCATAACGGACTTCTTCGCGTTTCAGGCGGTTGCCGCGCTCATAATAAACGAAAGAGTCGGTATAAGCGCTCTGATCCTCAAGTGCTTTGCCGAGCGCAAAACACAAGTGATAGCGATCCACCAACTGCGTTGTATCCGCGTCCTCGATCACCCGCATGTCGGCGATCTGGTCATCGGAAAAACGGTAGGTTTTAAGGTTCGCGAGGCTCCAATAGGCATCGCCGAAATCAGGACGCACGTCGTGGGCGCGAATGTAAGCAGCGATGGCGTCGGGCAACCGGCCAATCGTTTTGAGCGCATGACCCATCGTCAAATGAACGCCCGGATTGTTTGGCGTTTCGGCTGCCCGGTGCCGGTAGATGCTCAGCGCTTCGTCGAAATTGCCGACCGCAAGATTCTGGTTGGCATAAAGCATGTCCAACTGCGGGTTGCCGGGCTCCTTTGCGCGCAGGACGGCGGCCTGTTCAAGCGCTTCGGCAAACTTCTGGCGCTTGTTGAGAACGCCGACATAATCGAAATGCGCGCCGGTATTATCGGGTTCGAGCACCACCGCCGATTGGAGCAAAAACTCCGCTTCTTCGAATGAACTGAATTTCGTGCCGATGTCTGCCAGGAACCGCATCCCCTCGACATGATGCCCCTTGGTCTGGAGAAAATGGCGGCAGAGATTTTCGGCCTTTTGAAACCGGCCTTCCTGAATCAAGCTGGCGACGCTCAGCAATTCGGTCGGCAGGGTGGACAGATAGTCGCGCTGCGCCATGGCCATATCGGCCGCTTGAACCCGGCCCGCTTCCTGATGCAGATCGGCCAGCATCGTCCAGCTGCCAAGCAGTGCACTGTTGTGGGAAACTGCCTCTTGATATGCCGCCAGCGCGGCACCGGGATCGCCGCTGTCGCGCAAACAATGCCCGCGCTCCTGATGCGCGCGGCCATTGGTTTTATCGAGCGCAATGAGTTTATCGACCAATATCAGCGCGCGGTCGAAATTGAGCTGGTATCGTTCGGCGACAACGCGCGTGTAGAGCGCATCGCCGTGGAGCGGATCAAGGGCAAGTGCCGCATCGCACGCCGCGGCAGCGTCAATGAACTGCCCATTCTGCACCATGTCTCGCGCCCGGCTGACCAGCACGTCAATCTCGCGTGTGGCATCGGCAGGTGGCGTCATTGTTGAATCCCCGTCATCGAGCCCGGGTATAGAGGATATGGAGGCCGAAGTAAGGATGCTCGTGCCGTTTCAAATTGGACCGTCTCTGTAATGTCCGGCACCGGCGTTCCTGCTGTGGGACGCCGGTGCCGGACATTTTACATCTTGAACGAGACGCGCATGCCGATCGTCCGCGGACGCGACGTCGTGATACGTGTTTCGCCGTCGTTGCCGCTCTTGTAGAGTTCGGGGCGCGCATCGCTCAGATTTTCGCCGAAGATTTCGATGCCCCAATTATCCTTGTTCACACCGAATGACAGGCTGAACGTGTTGTAGGCTGCCTGCGGCAATGATGCCTTGAGCGGGACGACGACATCGCCGGGCTTTACGGTCACGCCATTATAGGTGATCGGGATGCTGCCCGCATAGCCGAGCGTCGGGTTGAAGCTCTGATAGCGGATATCGACATTGTCGATGTCCGACGACACGCTGCTCCCGACATGATGAAACGCCGCCTGGAAGAACGGTGTCAGACCCGACGCCAGTTCCTTTTCATAGCGCAAGCGGATGTTGCCCTGAAACTTGGGACTAAGTGCAAGCGGGCTGCCGAGCGGCAGCAGCACAGTCGTCTTTTTGACATATCGTGTCAGCTTCGAGTCATTATACGAAAAGGCCGCGTTGAGCGTCAGCTCGGGTGTCGTCCGCCATGTCACATCACCTTCGACCCCGTTGATGCGGGCATCGGCGAGATTGGTGGTAAAGGTCTGGTTCGAAATATTCTGGTCAAACACCGTCATCTGGATGTTCGACCAGTCGATCCGGTACGCTGCCAGATTGATCTGGAGCGATTTGTTCAAAAGCGACAGTTTCGTGCCGATTTCATAGTTTTTCACTTTGTCGGGCGTGTAGACCGCGAGCTTGGCGAAATCGGCGGCCGTCGGACATGTCGCCGATGGGACGTTGCATGGCTTGCGATTGAAGCCGCCCGGGCGGAACCCGTCCGAGTACGTTACATAAGCCAACGAGCCGTCGCCGAACTTATAGGTCAGATTGCCCTTGACGAGCACGCCCGAATAGGTCGCGGGCGACACCTTTGCGAGCAGGGTGTTGAGGTTAGCACTGATCCCGTAAAATTGGGGCGGCGTGGCCGATGCCGTATATGTGCCTGTGGCGGGGTTGTAGATGCCGCGTGCACCCGTCCCGAAGCTGGTGCTCGACGACCCGTTCTGTGACGCCTTTTCATTATAGTAACGCAATCCGCCGGTGATGGTCAGTGCGTCGGGCACGATGTCAAACGACGCTTCTCCGTAAACGGCAAACTGACGGTCGCGGCGCTGGACGTCGTTGAAAAACCCGACATTCACGGGCCGGATGCTATTGTCATAGGCATTTACGGCTGGGTTAGGACGGCGCGGATAGATGAACCCCGCATCGGTCAGCAGATACGACCAATCGGTATTATCATACAGCTTGTTGACGTCATAAAACACGCCGAACGTTCCGCGGATGCGCTCTTTGGCCGGTGTCGTGATGCGGAATTCATGCGTATAACGCTTGGTCTTGTTGCGCACCTGATAGCTTTTGTTCGGCGCGTAGCAGGTGTTGCCGATGTTGCCGTTATAGGCCGCCGTATAATAAACGCCGCGGTCGCATTCATAATAAGGGACGAATAGTCCGATATTCGAATAACGGGCATAATCCGCTTTTTGCAGCGCATTATGGTTCAGATAGGATCCCGTATAAATCATATCGAGAATGCCGAGGCGACCGTTGATCGTCAGCGTCGTCAGGTCGAACTTGTCGTTCAATGAATTCTCGTTGAACTGCGTTACTTTCAAATCGCCGACTGCGGGTGCGTAGTCGAAAGCCCCGTCCGACTTCAGTTGCTGGCGCACATGCATGACGTCGATCGACCAGTCATCGCTGATCTTCAACGTCGCGGCAATGCGTCCACCGGTATACGAAGCATCATTGTAGTTATCTTCGACAAAGCGGTCATTGTTGATCGTCCGTCGCGTCGGCGCAACATATTGACTGCCGTTGCAATTCGGGATCACCGTGGTCGCCGTCAGCTGGCATGATTGCAGCGCGCGCATGACAAGGAGCGGATTGCCCGTCGGCAGCTTGCCCGCCACCCCGACGTTGGCGTTGAACGGCATCTGGAACGTGCCGGGGACATTGTCGATATAGCCGCCCTGCTGGTCATTATACAGCACGACACGGACGGCGAGCCGGTCTTCGATCACCGGAATGTTGATGAACCCGTCGCCGGCAACGCTATTCTTGCCACCCTTGGTGAACGAATAGCTGCCGTTAAACCCGGCATGGAATTCGGTGAGGTTTGGCTTGTTGGTGATGTAGCGGACGGCACCGCCCATCGCGCTGGCCCCGAACAGCGTTCCCTGCGGTCCGGCAAGCACTTCGACACGCTGCAAATCGGCTGCATAAATATCGAGATTGCGGCCAACCAGCGACGCTGGCGCATCATTCAGATACAGCGCGACACTCGGCGCGGTCCCTGCCGTCCCCTGAATCTGCAAGCCCGGCGAATCGGTTGAAAGGCCACGAATGAAAATCGACGACGTGCCGGGCCCATGCGAGGCGCTGCGGACATTGGGGAGGAATTCAATCAGCTTTTCAAAGTTGGTGACATTCAATTTTTCCAGCGATGCGCCACTCAATGCCTGAATGGCAATCGGGATCCGGTTGAGCGATTCTTCACGACGCGTTGCCGTGACGACGATATCAGGGATGCCCTTGTCAGCACCGGTTGCCGGTGTTGCCTGTTGTGCAAAGACGGGCGCGCCGCCTGCGCCAAACGCGACCAGCGCGAGGGCGGCTGTTGAACGCTTCCAACTTGATTTCATGATTTTTCCCCTGATTTCGCCCCTTTTCCCGAGGCGTTATTTTGACGTTAAATAATCGACCGAGAGTGTTTGGATCGATTGGCGCACGCAAATGACCAATTTTGAATGACCGGTAAGAAAAATTACCTCTGCCTCAACCTGCCACGGCGCAGAGCTAAGCATATTGTTACAGCGCGATGCCATATCAAAATGCGCCCATGACATCGCATTTATGCATGGCGCTCTGCGTGTTGCGCGTGTTTTACATATGTCAGATCGTCGTTCGGTACGTCTTATCGCCGTCCGGTCGCGTGCGATATTTTCCCTATGTGCCGGATGCCCAGCACGCCAACCCGATCACAAAAGAGACGCAACATTGGCTGACCGCAAGTTCATTCTGACCCTCGCCTGCAAAGACAGGCCTGGTATCGTTTCGCGCGTTTCGACGCACATTTTTGAATCACAGGGAAACATTCAAGACTCAAGCCAGTATCACGATCCCGAGACCAACCAGTTTTTCATGCGTGTCGCTTTCGGGCTGCCGGCCGATGCGGCAGTGCCCAACGCTGCCTTTGCCCTGCTGGCCAACGACTATGGCATGCACTGGCACATCCGCGAAAGCACCGAGCGTCAGAAAGTCCTGATTCTCGTCTCCAGATTCGATCACTGCCTCGTCGATTTGCTCTACAGGCTGCGTATCGGCGAACTTCAGATGGACGTGACGGGCATCGTCTCCAATCATCCGCGCGAGGCGCTCGGCACGCTCGACTTTGGGGCCATCCCCTTCCACCATTTGCCGGTGACCAGAGAGAACAAAGCGGCGCAGGAAGCGCGAATCTGGGAAATTTTTACGCAAACGGGTTCAGACCTCGCGGTTTTGGCGCGTTACATGCAGATCCTCTCGGACGATCTGTCCGCGAAGTTCAATGGGCGCTGCATCAACATTCACCACAGCTTCCTGCCGGGCTTCAAGGGCGCAAAACCCTATCACCAAGCGCATCGGCGCGGTGTCAAAGTCATCGGCGCAACGGCCCATTATGTGACGACCGACCTCGATGAAGGGCCGATCATCGAGCAGGATGTCGAGCGGATCAGCCATGCCGACACCGCCGACGATCTCGTCCGCAAGGGGCGCGACATCGAACGTCGGGTTTTGTCACGCGCCGTTAGCCTTCACCTCGACGGCCGCGTTATCCTGAACGGCGAACGAACCGTGGTGTTCAGGGATTGAGCGGAAGGCAAAACCGATGAAGATTGCCCTGATCGTTTTGGCTTTATGCGTTGCCGTGCACCCAGCCAGCGCCCAACCGCCAAGCGTGCCGGGAGCCGACGCGCCAGAACTGGCAGCGATGGGGTCCGACGCCGTAGGGTTTCGCACCGTCACGCTGATTCACCCGAACCAGCCGCAGCTTGATGCCGCTGATCCAAAGAGCGGGACCGTTCCGCTGCATGACCGCAAACTGGTTGTCGATATCTGGTATCCGGCGACAATGGCAAAAGCGGCAAAGCGCGTGACCTATCATGGTTCGCTCTGGGGCGAACCACCCGGACCGTCCGTTGCTTTCACGCAGGAAGGGCTCGCGGTTTTGAACGCAACGCCAGCGGGCCATGCGCACCCCTTGGTGATCCTCAGCCACGGCTATAGCAATGCGCCCGCCGTGATGACCTGGCTGACCGAAAACCTCGCATCAAAAGGCTATGTCGTCGCGGGCATCCACCACGAAGACCCTGATCCCTATGTCGTTTCGGCGGACAAGCGCGCGGCACCGAATTTCAATCGGCCGCACGACATCGCTTTTGTCACCGCACAGTTGCGGGCGACGTTGGGCGCGCAGATCGATCCCGAACGCGTCGCGATGATCGGTTATTCGCAAGGCGGCTATGGCGTCCTCACCGCAGGCGGGGCGACGCTTGATCCCGACGGACCGAGCATGAGCCAAGTCGCTGGTGGCTGGCTGAAAACATATGCGCGGGGAACGGCCGCCGCTGGCGACATCATCGTGCCCGGCGTGAAAGCCATTGTCGCGCTCGCGCCGGCGGGTGGTTTGCCGAAAAGCGCGTGGGGCGCTGAAGGACTGGCCGCGATCACTGCGCCGCTGCTCCTTATTCAGGGCGATGCCGACCCTGTTGTCGATTACAAAACCGGCGCGCTCGCAGTGTTTGACGGCGCGGTGCATGCGGATCGCACCCTGCTGACCTATCGTCAGGCGGGGCACGCCATCGCGCTCAATCCCGCCCCGCCGCAAATGCGCGGCAGCCTGTGGGATATGGACTGGTTCGAAGACCCGATCTGGCGACAGGACCGGATCAACGCGATCAATCTGCACTTTATCACGGCGTTTCTGGCCGTGCATTTGCGCGGCGAGAATGCCCGCGCGGTGTATCTCAATGTGCCTGTGGAAAATTCGGACGAGGGCACGTGGGCCGCGCCTGCCGGAACACCGTGGGGCGCGTATAGCCCGGGCGGCGACGGGGTGACATTGTGGAAAGGCTTTCAACGGCGGCATGCGCGGGGGATGACATTGCAGTTTGGCGGTGCAAAAGCTCAGCGTTAGAAGTTGGACATGGGTTTTTGCCCGGGATTTCAGACAAAATTCATACCAAATGCGCATTTTGACTGCGCGCGAAGTTCACGAAGTTCTCACTGGTTTCCTACGCAACCTCCGCAACAATCAGAGGGGGTGAGTGACGTCATGGTGTCGGATTTCTTTACGAAGGTTACAAAGGTGACACTACGCAGGCCATCCGAAATACTCGGGACCGGGGGTTCGGGGCCAACGGATAGAAAGAGCCAAATCGGAACGTAGCAGGAACATTTTATGTAGGAAAGCGGTTCGTGGTCAGGCGACTGCGAAATGGCGGGTTGCGACGACGATTGCGACGTTCAAATGGCGCGCTTGCGACCATTATAGCAGACATTGCGATCCCAGTTTCTGACCCCGACACCCCTGAAAAAGCGAGCTTGGTATGGTGGTGTCAGAGCTAAGCGATCTCGATACGTGACTAGGGCAAAAGCCTCAAGCCAAGGTCGGTGTAGAACCTGAGCAAATATCCATCGTGGTCCGCGACGACGAACTGGCGGTTGCCGCGCTCACGCCCATCCTGAATATACCAGCGCTCTTCAAGGGGGATGAGCATCGAATACCCCATGGCCACGGCGCGAGCATAACGGGTGGCCACATTCGCAACCCGTATTTGAAGGTTGATACCGCGACCGAATGGCGGGTCTAACGGGGCAGTCCTGAACCGACGGCCCGGGCCCTCGGCTTGCTGTAACATGAGGTGTGCGCCTTCGCAGTTGAGGTAGGCAAACCCTTCCTCCGCACGTTCGAACAGCAGCTCGAAGCCGAACAGGTCGATGTAGAGCCCGACCGCCTTCGCCAGGTCGCTTACGTCCAACTCTGGAATGAGGTGCGGTGACTCTGGCTGCATTGCATCGCCTATACCATAACAAGTGCGACTCCAAAACCGAACGCCGTTGGCACCTGAACAAACGGCAGCACTGGCTCCTTGCGACCTAGCAACGGACAGTCCGCTCCCCGCAACAAATCAGGCGCACGCTATCCTTCCAAAGTCCCGACTGCCTGTTCCCAAAAATGGATCAGGCCTGCGCTGAAGCTGGCGGGGACATAGACGTCGCACGTGTCGTCACTGACCACGTGCAAGCGCACGGCGACATGGTCGATGATCGTGGCGGCGCTGGTGCCAGGGGCAAAGGCGGGGGACTCGGCATCGAATACGCCGCCTTCCATCAGGAGCGTTCGCCAGCTCGCGCCCGAGAGCTGGACGCGGACAATGCCGCCGCCGATCGCGGTGATGGCACCGTCTTCGCCAAGGACGGCGGGCAGCGCGGTGGTGTCGCCCTCAACCAGCCAGACCGTGGGTTCGTAGCGGATCAGGCGGAGCGCATCGGTGCCGCCCGACGTGCCGAGGCGCGGCAATGCAATGCCCATCGCGGCTTCGAACCGTTTGGCGACTCTACGAGGATTGCTCCAGATTTCGAGCGCGTGGAGCGGCGCGGCGGGCCGCAGAGTGATCGTCACCTCAGTCACGATAACGCGCCCCCACACTGTCATAGAAATGCGGGGCGACCACGCGGACACGCGCCGATTGCCCGCGCGTCGGCGATGTCGCGATCAGTTCCTCGCCCGCCCGCGCGAAACCGCCTTCGAGTTGAGCGAGCGCGATAGCGCCACCGTCGATGATGCGGAACGCAGCGGCGCTGACATGGCCGCAGGGTAACTGGCCGTCGCGGGTGATCAGCATCGCGCCTTCGGGGATGATGCCTTCAGTCGCTTCGAGCCCGACGAGTTGACGACGCCCGCTCGCCGACAGCGCAGGACGCGACAAACCCGATGCGCCGATGAATCCACCCGCTTTGTTCAGCATTTTATCGAGCGCGAGATCATGCGGGGTCAACCGCCCGTCAATTTCGCCACCGACGACCAGATGCCCTTTCTCGATACGAAGGAATTCCATAGCTTCCATGCCGTAAAGGCACCCGCCATTTGCCGTGACCGCCTGTTCGAGTGCCGCCCACACGGGCGTGGCCTGTGTTGCCTCGACGTAGATTTCGAACGCGCGCTCGCCGCTGTAGCTGGCCGCAAGGACAAGCACCGGCGCGCCGGCGATTGTCGCCGGGACAGTCGACATATGGCGCGGCGGTTCTTCGCCGGTCACCGCCGCCAGCGCCGCCTTGGCATTCGGCCCCGCCACGGCAATTCCGGCATAATGCTCCTGAACATTGACCGCCGAGACGCGCAGATGCGGACAAAGATACTGGCGGACGTAGGAGATATGCGTCGCCATCCGGTCCGCGCCGCCCGTTGAACTGGTGAGCAGATAACGGTTGTCGCCGACGCGCCAGACGGTGCCATCATCGAACATGAACCCGTCTTCGCGCAGCATGAAGGTATAACGCCCGCGCCCGACGGCGAGCTTGTTGACTGTCGTCGCGCAAATGATTTCGAGGAAAGCCGCTGCATCGGGGCCGCTCACCTCAAACTTGGCGAGCGTCGAGACGTCGGTCATCCCGACATTGCTGCGCACAGCGCGGGCTTCGCGCAGCGCCGCCTCGGCCAGCGTTTCGGTCCCCTGCGGATAAGCGCGCGGACGGAACCAGTAACCGAGCGGCTGCCAGATCGGGCCATGCACCTGATGCGCGTCATAGAGCGCGAGCCGCCGGACCGGTGCGCCGCCATCCTTTGCGCCTGCGCCAGCGAGCAGGCCCATCGTGACGGGCGTGTATGGCGGACGGAAGGTCGTCAGCCCGGCCTCGGGAATTGCGACGCCCTGCTTCTCGGCAAGTCGGCCAAGTGCCGCCATATTGCTCAGCTTGCCCTGATCGGTCGCCATGCCGAGCGTCGTGTAGCGCTTCAGATGCTCGACCGAGCGATACCCCTCTGCCCATGCCAGATCGACATCGGCGAGCGTCACGTCATTCTGGAAATCGATGAAGGATTTGCGCGCGTCGCCCGCAGGAGGCGTGGTAAAGACCGGATCGGGCGCCGCCGCCCCGCCAATCGTCTGCACCGATTGTAGCGATGCACCGGCGACGAAAGCCTGTGCCGCGTCATCCCAATCGAGCGCGCCGCCCGCTTGCATGTGGAGGTGGACGACAGGTGTAAAACCGCCCGAGACTGCGAGCAAATCTGCAGCCCAGCTTTTGGTTTCGGTCCCGACCTTCGCGGTGACGCTTGCCAGATGGTGGCGCGTGCCTTTGGTCGAAAGCGGGACGGCATTATTGAGGACATTGAACTGTCGCCGGGCAGACGCGCCCGCAGGCGATGGCCGCGCGTCGAGGATCGCTACGATCCCCGCCCCGGCTTCGACAAGCGCATGCGCAGTGCGATAGCCATCGTCGTTGTTCGTCGCGATCACCACGCGGGTGCCGGGCAGCACACCGAACCGCTGAACATAGGTGCGCGCGGCCTGGGCGAGCATGACACCGGGACGGTCGTTGTGGGCAAACGCAACGGGGCGTTCGATGCTGCCGGTCGCGAGGATCACGTGCCCCGCCCGGACATGCCACAGGCGCTGGGCAACACCGTGCGGTGGGACTTGCCCGGGCTCGACGATCCGTTCGGTGAGCGTCAGGAAATTATGATCCCAATAGCCCGATGCCGTCGTGCGCATCAGGATGCGGCCCTCGGCGGCACGGATACGCGCAGCCGTGGCGTCGATCCACGCGGCGTCGAGTTCCTGCGGATCGCGGATCAGCGACGCGCCGAGAATGCGGTCCTGCTCGACAAGGATCACGCGCTTGCCTGCCTCGGCTGCTTCGAGTGCGGCTGCCAGACCGGCAGGGCCGCCGCCGACCACGAGCACATCGCAAAACGCGGCGCGCTGGGCAAAGTGATCGGGGTCCGCCTCGGTCGGCGCTTTACCCAATCCGGCGGCTTTGCGGATGAAATATTCGTAGATCATCCAGCGTTTGGCAGGGCCGAAAAAAGTTTTGTAGTAAAAACCGGCAGATAAGAAGCGCGACGCAAGACCGAATATTGCGCCCGCATCGAAGGCCAGATTGGGCCAGCGGTTCTGGCTTTTGGCGACCAACCCCTCATAGATAAATACATCGGTTGTGCGGGTATTGGGTTCGCTGCGACCGCCGACGCCCACCGTGACGAGCGCATTGGGCTCCTCGATCCCCGCCGTCATGATTCCGCGCGGACGATGATATTTGAAGCTGCGCCCGACAAGGCCAATGCCGTTGCGCAAGAGCGCTGCGGCGAGCGTGTCGCCTTCGCGCGCCTGATAGGATTTGCCGTCAAACGTGAACCCGATCATGGCAGCGCTTCCGGCCCGACGGCGCGGACAGCTTCGATGACATGCGTGACCCGGTGGCGCGTCAGGACCATCCACGCGCGGCAGCCGAATGTGTGGCGCCAGATCTCGTCATCCAGCCCGCGCGGGTTGGCACGGCTGAACAATATGGCCATGGTGTCGTCGGACGACGCATCGAGCGTCACGACTGAATCCACCGTGCGTTCGTACGTGAACTCACCTTGCGCGCGCGGGCCGCAATGGGGGCAGGTGATCTGCATCATGTCAGCGCCCCGCCTTCATCGACTATTCGGCATCGGGCCGGTGCCGGTTTCGTCGATGGTGGCACCACTGGTAAAGCGATCCAGCGCAAAAGGCGCGTTCAAGCCGTGCGGCTTTCCCGTTGCGAGCGTGTGGGCATAGGTCCAGCCCGACGCCGGTGTCGCCTTGAACCCGCCATAGCACCAGCCGCCGTTGAGATAGAGATTCCGGACGGGGGTTTCGCCAATGATCGGCGCGCCGTCAAAACTCATGTCAGTTACGCCTGACCAAGTCCGCACCATGCGCAGGCGCGAGAGCGCGGGCACGAGCATGACTCCTTGCGCAATGGCCTGTTCCATCACCACCGGATTGCCGCGCTGGGCATAGCTCGGCCAGTTGTCGGGATCGCCGCCAAAGACGATGCCGCCCTTGTCCGACTGGCTGATGTAACAATGGACCGATTGCGACATGATCACGCTGTTGATCATCGGCTTGACGCCTTCGGTGACCATCGCCTGCAAGGTTTGCGATTCCACCGGCAGCTTGAGCCCGGCAAGCCCCGCGACATGGCCGCTGTTCCCCGCCACGCAAATGCCGACGCGACCCGCGCCGATCCGCCCGCGCGTGGTTTCAACCCCGACGACCGCATCACCATCGCGCACAAATCCGGTGACTTCGCATTTCTGGATGATGTCGACGCCCAGACTGTCGGCTGCACGCGCATAGCCCCAGGCGACAGCATCATGACGCGCCGTCCCGCCCCGCCGCTGGATCAGCCCCCCCTCAATCGGGAAACGCGCGGTGCGCGACATGTCGAGCAGCGGTTCGAGTTTTGCGACCTCATCGCGCGTCATCAGGTCGGCGTCGATCCCGCTGCACCGCATTGCATCACCGCGCTCGGCAAGTTTGGTCATGTCGGCATCCGAGTGCCCGAGAAACACCGCCCCGCGCGGGCTGAACATGACGTTGTAGTTCAGTTCGTCGCTGAGGTTTTCCCACAGCTTCAAGCCGAATTCGAACAATGTGTGGAGCGGTGCCAGGCGGTAATTCGACCGGACAATCGTCGTGTTGCGCCCGGTGTTGCCGCCGCCGATCCAGCCCTTTTCCAGCACTGCGATGTTGCGGATGCCGTGGACCTTGGCGAGGTAATAAGCCGTGGCAAGGCCATGTCCGCCACCGCCGATGATGATGATGTCGTAACTGGCCCTTGATTCGGGGTCACGCCACGCGGGTTGCCAATGCTTGTTGCCCCCGAATGCGCCGCGGATCAGCCCAAGTGCCGAATAGCGGTTCATGAAATCGGCAGCCACCCGCGCTTTTCACGCCAATCGGCCTCAAGTCCGGCGAAACGCGAAAGCCCGAGAATGCCGATGTCAGCGAACGAACATGCCCCGTCGAGTACAAGGTCGCGGATGGCATGGCCCGATGCGGGCGACAGACCAAAGCCGACACCCGACATTGTTGCCACGACAACATTGTCGGGGCTGGCCAGCCGGTCGATGATCGGACGACCATCGGGCGTGTTCTCGATGACCCCGGCCCAGCTGCGAATGACGTTCAGATGCGCGGCTTTTGGCAGAAGTTCGGCAAGGCGCGACGCGAGATTGCGCATCAGCGGCGTCGAGGGCCGCGCGGCTGGCCCTGCCTCGTCAATATCAATCCATTCATGCGGACCGCCACCATATGCCAGATTGCCCCTTTGCGTCTGGCGACCGTAAAGTTTGTGCCCGTCGACGCCGCCAATCGGCATCATCGGCGCGGGTTCGGTGATGATCATTTCGGCGCGCGCGGCGGCAAGGGGGATGTCAACGCCGAGCTGGGCGGTCAGCTTGTCGGTCTGCGGCCCTGCGGCGATCACCAGCGAATCGCATCCATATGTCGCCTGGGCAGTGTTGACCGCCGTCACTTTGCCGCCTGCCGTCTCGAACCCTGTCACCGCGCTATGCTGGACAATCGTCCCGCCGAGATCCTGCAGCGCCCAGGCATAGGCCTGCACGGTGCGTTGCGGATTGGCATGGCCGCCGAACCGGTAATGCACACCGCCGAAACATGTATCCCCGGCCAGCGGCACGGCTTCCTGCACCTGTTTGACGTCGAGAAGATCGACCGGATGACCGAGACGGTTGTGCCGTTCGGCAACGAAGCGATATTGCTCCCACTGCCGTTCGGTCATGGCAATGATGATGCGTTCGCGGCAGTGTTCGGTCGGATAGCCGAGGAGATCGTCCATCTGCGGCCACAACCGGTGCTCTTCGTCAAACAGCGGACTTTGATAATGCGAAGCACCGCCGCCGTTGCGACCCGATGCTTCCCATCCGACAATGCCTTTATCGAGCACAGTGACTTTCACGCCCGAGCGCGCGAGCCACCAGCCCGCGCTAAGCCCGGTTACGCCGCCACCAACAATGACCACTTCCGCGCCGCTCATTCGTACATGCCGGTATAGAGCATCTGGCGGTGTTCATCCTCATGCACGGTGCCAAGATCTTGCACCGGCACCCACTGCGTTGGAATGCCAAACCAGACGTCCCAAGCCACCGTCATCGCGTCGCTTTCATGCCAGTCAGCGAGGATCTTGAGCGGCAGCGGGCGAACCGGCGCGCGGTGGCTGGCAAGCGGGATCGTGCCGAATGGCTGATCTGCTTCGATCGCGAGCAACATCGCCACTTGATCGCGGCAGCGGCGCCCCTGACACACACCCATCCCGGCACGCGTCAGGCGCTTGATCTGGTCGGGATGCGGCGGGCCATCGGCAATCAGCGTGTCGAGCGACCGCGCACACATCGCCGGTGGCCGCGCGAGATAATTTGGCGGCTGGACACCGATAAGGTCAGCACGGGTAACCTCTTCGCACTGGCAGATGATCGTGTCGGGCGCACTGATGGCGGCGAGCGACCGCATCCAGTCCATCCGATAGGCGATATGGTCAAAGCCCGTGTCGGTCAGCCCGGCGCAATCACCGATGGCAGTCACAGTCGGTTCGCCTGCGGGGATGTAGCCGCCGCGGGTCGCATGCAAGGCGCGCGGGCCGTGCATCGCATCGACCAGCTCGATGGCAGGGACAAGGCCAATCGCAACACAGATGCAGTCGCAGACAATTTCTTCGCCCGACGACAATATGGCACTTTCGACGCCATCGATTCCGCCCTGCGCAATAGTGATCGTCTGCCCGCAGCGAATTTTTATCCCTGCTCCCTCTACTCTGGCGATCAGATCGGCACTGCCCTGCGGTGCGTCTCGCACTTCGATCAGCCCGGCAACTTCAATGCCGCGCTCATGCGCCAGCAGCGCCGTTTCCAGCGCCAGATCATGCGATCCCAGCACCAGCACCCGCCGCCCCGCAAACGCATCGTAGCGCGTCAGCAACATTTGCAGCGCCGCCGCGCCCATTACGCCGGGCTGGTTCCAGCCCGGAAAGGCCATCGCCAGATCACGCGCGCCGGTCGCCAGCACCAGTCTGTCGAAACCGACCAGCCACGACCGCTCGGCATCGGCCAGTCCGACGACTTGTTCGGGCAAGCTCGCGACGCCCGGCCCGTTGCGATAGACACCCCATGCCGAGGTGCCGAGCAGCAGTTCGACACCGGCCTCCATGGCCGTTTCCAGCGCGGGCATCGACATGAAAATCGCTTCGAGCATCCGGTCGCTATTCTGTGTCGCTGCCGTCATCCGGCCTCCAAAATAGAGCGGGACGTCATTGCCCATCAGCGCGCCCGACACCGGGTTTTCATCGACCAGCAGCACTGATGCACCGGTTTTGGCAGCGTCGATGGCCGCAGCGACACCGCTCGGTCCCGCACCGATGACGACGAGATCATAATGCGCTTCCGCCGCACTGCGTGTGCCGTTGATGGCGCAAACATCGGTTCCCGTGAAATTCAGTTCCATCACACTGCATCCAACGCCTGAGTGAGATCCGCAATAAGATCGTCGACATGTTCGAGCCCGACCGACAACCGGATCGTGCCGCCGGTAATCCCGCCTGCCCGCCGCTGTTCGGGGGCGACGGCATAATGAGTGGTGCTCGCCGAATGACAGATCAAAGTCTCCGACCCGCCAAGACTGACGGCCATTTTCATCAGCTGCAACTTATCGAGCATCCGGAATGCTTCGGCCTCGCCGCCGTGGAGGTGGAACGAAAAGGTCGATCCCGCCGCACGGCACTGCTGGTCATAAACCGCGCGTTGCCGCGTCCCCTCGGCAAGGAAACCGAGATAGGTGACGCCCGCAACTTTAGGATGATCGCGCAGATATTCGGCAACGCTGCGCGCATTGCTCATTGCCCGTTCCGACCGGACATGGACGGACTCAAGCGAGCGCATCACGAGCCATGACGTATAGGGATCGAGGTGATTGCCCCATGTCGTGCGCTGTGTGCGGAGCAGATCGATCAAGTCCTTGCGCCCGCTGATCCCGCCCGCCAGCAAATCGCTGTGCCCCCCGCAATATTTGGTGAGCGAGGTCATGCAAAGATCAACGCCAAGGTCGAGCGGACGTTGCGCAAACGGTCCGAGCAGTGTGTTGTCGACGACGACATGCGGGCGACGCCCCTGCTGCGCGCCGACTTCGTCCGCGATCCGCACCATCAACGCCAGATCGACAATCGCCGCCGTCGGGTTGGCCGGGGTTTCGGCAATGATCAGCGCGAGCGGCCCCTGCGCCATTGCCGCTTTCGCCGCCGACCGGACATCATCCTCGTCAGTGCCATCGATATAGGCCGTCGCGTGCGATCCGAATTGCGGCATGATGCTGTTGTAAAGCATGTCTACGCCGCCATAGATTGGCCGTCCGTGGATGACGCTGTCACCGGGCCGGACAAAGGCGAGCGCAATCGAAGAGTGCGCCGCCATGCCGCTGCTGTAAGCGACAGCTGCTTCGCCACCATCAATTGCGGCCAGTCGCGCCTCAAGAAAATCGAGACCCGGATGGCCCAGCCGCGAATAGATATGATGACTTTGGCCGACGGCCGGGCCGGTGCCGTCGAAAAAGGCTTCGTGAACGTCCTTGGCTGCTTGCGCCGAGGGATAGACGAACGTCGAGGTCATGAAAATCGGTGGCTTTACCGAACCCATGCCCATTGCAGGGTCATAGCCGTGGCTGACGGCGAGGGTTTCGGGGCGCATGCCCTTTGGCGGATCAATCGACATTGGCATCAAGATAAGCGCGGCCCTTGTCGCAATACCAGTCGACAAAGCGCTGCGCGAGCATTTCGGCATCCTGCGAATAGGGACCGGGCGTATAGCCAAGGCTGTTCACACCAAGCTGGTTATTCTCGGCCAGCGCTTTGTCTTGCAAATTGGTCCGCGTCCAAAGCTCGGTCAGCGTGTCGACGTCATAATCGACGCCTTCGACGGCGTCCTTGTGGACAAGCCATTTGCCGATGACGTGCGTTTCGTTGGGGCCGACGGGCATCGCGCTGAACATGAACACATGGTCGCCGGTCGCATGGGCAAAGCAATGGGGGTCCAGCGCCCAGCGCATCGACCCGATGTCACCGTTATTGGCGTCGCACATCAGCTTGTCGACGACGCGTTTTCCGTCCATAGATATCGACACACTGCCTTCGTTCAGGCGAAAGCGGGCAAGTTGCCACCAGCTTCCTTCAACAGGGTCAAGCTCGAGATCATGTTCGGCCATCGTGGTTTCGAATGTTTTGGCAAGAACGTCCTCGCCGAAGTCGAAATGCTTCGACATGCCGACCGGAAACGTCGCAGCGAGTTCGGGGTGCCCGGTGCCGCAATGATAACATTCGCGGGCGTTTTCCATCACCAGCTTCCAGTTGGCGTTTTCAACCAGCACGCTTTCGAACGCAACTTTCGCATCCTTGAAGTTGTGCGGTTCGGCAAAGGCCGTCATGCGGGCCCGAAACTCGTCGAATTCGGGTGGGCTGTCGGCAAGGCAGATAAACATCACACCCGCCACGATTTCCAGCGCAACCGACTTCAGACCATGATCGGATTTCTCAAAATCATCGGGCATGCGCCCGGCGGAAAAAAGCGATCCGTCAAGATTGTAGGTCCAGCGATGATAGGGACAGACCAGCTTGGGCACTGATCCACTCCCCGGTGTGCACAGCATCGATCCGCGGTGTCGGCAGCTGTTGTGGAAAGCGCGGATGTCGCCGGCCCGGTCACGAACAATGATCACCGGCCATTTGCCGATCATCATCGCCAGATAACTGCCCGGTTTGGGCAATTCGACTTCGAAACCAGCCATCAGCCAGCTGGTCGCGTAGATCGCATCCATATCGAATGCGAAAGCGGCCGGATCATTATAGAGCGCTTGCGGCAAACTATGCCCCGCCCGACGCGCATCAAAACTGTCGCGAATCTGGCCTAAATTCATTAATACGCCCCTGCCGGTATCCCTAAGACCCGAAGGGATGGACGATGATCAATCGGGCGAACAATCCCATTTTCTGATAACCCCATGTCAAATTGCGACGCCAGAGCGGATAGCCTCTTGCGTCGATTGGCGATGGCTTGGATTATGCACGCCAATTGCAAGCACAAAGGGCCGTTGTTATTTCGAACCGAAGCTCGATCAACCGCCGCTGGCTTCCGCTCAATGCGCTGCGTGCATTCGACGCGGTTGGACAGCATTTGAGCTTTACCGGCGGGGCGGCTGCGCTTTCGGTGTCGCAAAGTGCGATGAGCCGCCATGTCATCGGACTCGAAGAATTGCTCGGCAAGCAGCTCTTTGATCGCGACACACCCAAGCTGACGCTGACGGCAGCGGGCGAGGAATTGCTTCCCGTCGTGAGCAAATGTTTCGACCGGCTCGAGCAAACGATGAACGGTATCCGCGACGACAATACTGCCAACCGCGCCCTGCGTATCCACATTCCCCCGTCGCTGCTCCAGCAACTCGCACTGCCGATGCTGCGTGATTTTCGCGGGGAATATCCCGACATCCGGATTG
The DNA here is from genome assembly GCA_043778785.1 of Sphingomonas sp. GTDB lineage: Bacteria > Pseudomonadota > Alphaproteobacteria > Sphingomonadales > Sphingomonadaceae > Sphingomonas_O. The sequence goes on from JAYWFN010000283.1 coordinate 82,373, forward strand.
ATGTCTCGAGCGCGCATGTGACAGGGCTACCCGCCACCAGCCTCGACATGGCCATCGTGTTTGACCGGCCCAATGTCGACGATCGTGTCACCGATCTGCTTTGGAACGTGCGCGTCGCGCCGCTCTGCTCGCCACAAACGGCCCTGCAGAGCATAGGCAAATCACTGACGGAGTTTCTGGCGTCTCAGGAACTGCTCCACGTCAAGCTCGATGATGAACCCCGTGACTTGCTGTGGGCGACCTTTGCGCGCCAATGCAGCCTCGACATCGTCACCGAAAGCGGGCTGGCGTTTGATACTGCCATTGCTGCTGCACAATATGCAATGTCGGCAAACGGCATTTTCCTCGGCGATTTCGATATGTTTGCGCAGGAACTGACCGATGGCCGGCTTGTCATGCCCTACGTCATGGCCGTTGACGACGGATACGGATATTATCTGAAACTGCACGCCGATGATCTTGCCGATCCGGCAATTTCAGTCTTTCGAAGCTGGCTGATCAATCGCTTTGGCGTGCACCCGCGGCACGGCGCGGAAGCAGCTTTCACCGTCATTGACTGAAATATAACCTATTATCATAGAATTTGAAAAAAATCGGGCACCGATCATGCTCGGCAATCAGGCGAGCATGATGATTTGAGCTTGTCGTGCGTCCCTAAGTAGAAACCGACATGACCGTATTTCGGGTCAATTTTTGACAAAGCGCAAAATCTCAAACGCGATCCGGCGTTAGTTTTCATGTGACTCGCAAAGACGCGGGCAAACGGGCGCTCCGGCTTATTGTCACTCTCGGTGGCAGCCGGGTCCATTTTTCTATCCATGGAGATGAGAATGAAAACGACAACATT
>JAYWFN010000284.1:0-7253 GCA_043778785.1 Sphingomonas sp.
CACAATTGTGCGACCTGGGGGAAGACGCGGCTGAAACGGCGAACATGGCCAAGTTTGCAGCAGCGGAAGCATCACTGAAAGCGCTCGATCAGGCAATTCAGGTGCATGGCGGCAATGGGTTGTCAAACGAATATGGGTTGTCGGACTTGTGGTTCATCGCGCGGCTGCACAAGACCGCGCCGGTCAGCCGCGAGATGATCCTGAACTTTGTTTCGACACATAGTCTGGGGTTACCCAAAAGCTATTAGGGCAATTGAAATGACGTCAACGCCGCTCGAGAGGCTCAGCCATTTTGCGCAAATTACGCCGGACGCCCCGGCATTGACGTTCGATGGCGTTACGCTCAGCTTTAGTGATCTCGACGCGCGGAGCGGCAGGATCGCCAGCGCCATGCTGGCTATCGGAATCAAGGCTGGTGATCGAGTTGCCATCATTGCTCGCAATTTGCCCGCCCATTTCGAGCTTTATTTCGGCTGCGCCAAAGCGGGCGCCATCATGCTACCGCTCAACTGGCGGCTTTCGTCGTTTGAAATTCAGGCGATCATTTCGGATGCCGAGCCGTCGCTGATCCTTGTTGCCGCAGAGTTTCGGGGACTTCTTTCGCCGCAGCTGCAAACGCCACAGATCGATCTGGATGGCGGCGTTGCTGCATGGCGTGACGCCGCAGATTTGCCAGCGCTGGAACATGACGTTGATCGCAATGACCCGGTCCTGATCCTTTACACCTCAGGCACCACCGGCGCACCCAAAGGCGTGACCATTACCGCGCACAGCATGTCGTTCCTTGTACGCATGGCCGAAGAATTATTCGCCATCACAGCGAACAGCGTCCACTTATTGGCCATGCCTCTGTTCCATATCGGTGGAATCGGGTGTGGCATGTGGGCACTCAGTCAGGGCGGACATACAGTCCTGCTCCAGCAGCCAGTCCCCGAAACGGTGATCGCGGCGATCAGCGCCTATGGTGTGACTCATGCCTTTTTCGTCCCTGCCGTCATTCAGACGCTCGTCGATGTGCCCGGGATCGATGCCATGAACCTCACCAGCCTTCAGCGGCTTCTCTATGGTGCGTCGCCGATCAGCGAAGCCCTGCTGAAGCGGGCGATTGCGGTTTTTGGCTGCGAATTCGACCATACTTATGGCATGACCGAAACGACCGGCACCGCGATCTGGCTGCCGCCCAAGGATCATGATCCGGATGGTCCCCTTGCGCACCGGTTGCGCTCATGCGGTCGTGCGCTGCCGTGGGTTGAGATGATACTGGCGGATCCGGCGACGGGTGATCCCGTGGCGACGGGTGAGATCGGCGAAATCCGCCTCCGCTCGGACATCCTCATGCAGGGATATTGGCGAAAACCCGACGAAACCGCCGCGACCGTTACGCCCGATGGCTGGCTTTGCACGGGCGACGCTGCTTATCAGGACGCCGATGGCTATGTGTATATCCAAGACCGTTATAAAGACATGATTGTGTCTGGTGGCGAGAATATCTATCCAACCGAAATCGAAAACGTCCTTTACGATCATCCCGGCGTCGCGCAGGTTGCGGTCATCGGCGTGCCGCACGAACGCTGGGGCGAAACACCGCGCGCGTTTGTCGTGGCGACGCACGATTTAGCACCGAGCCAGGAAGAATTGATCGCGTTTACCCAGAGCCGTCTGGCGCGCTACAAATGCCCGACCTCGGTGGTGTTTGTCCGCGCGTTGCCACGCAATGCTTCGGGCAAAATATTGAAGAAGGAAATGCGCGACGAAACCTGGTTGAGGGATCACGCATGACGCTCAGCCCGTCGGCTCAACTCCTTCGCGGTTTCGCGACCGACTTTCTGACGTGCCACAATACCAGCATTGTCGAACGGATCATGGATCCGGCTTATTGCCTGTCGATCGGTGGTTTCCTGCTAGATGGCCGCGATGAAAAATATTTGCCTGCGACGGCGGCACAACTCGATCAATTTCCGGGACTCTGCGTCACCGTCCATGACACGATTATCGGCATCGACGCGGTCGCGATGCGCTTTACCGAGCATGGGGCGTCGATCAAACATAACGACCAGGTGTCAACGTGGGGCGGCGTGACGCTTTTCAAAATCGAGAACGGACGTTTGCGGCAGGGGTGGGCCGAGGAAGATTACTTCGCGCGCAAGCGGCAATTGGCAACAGGTATTCCCGATGCGATCAGAGCGCCGCATCCTTCACCTTGGGATGGGGAACCACGCTTGCCGGACGCTCAAACGGAAGCAACCGCGCGCGCGTGGCTTGCTGATTTGCGAACAAGACCACCGCTCGCCGAAATCAGTGCCGAGGGGCCGCGATTCGGCGAGCTTGTCGACATCGAAAGCGTCGAAATCGATGCCCTATTTTCGGCAGGTCCGCGTGCGGCATTCCATGCTGTCTGCGCTGGCCGATACGCGGGTGGATTCGACGACATCGACGCCGCCAAGACTGGTCAACCCGTCATACTGCGGCTTGCGGGCCTTCTGTCCACGGACGGCGGCATTGTCACAAACGCACAGATTACGGCCGACCGCCTCGGCCTCCACCGTTCATTGATGGATAAACGATGAGCAAGATTATCATCACCTGCGCCGTGACCGGCGGCGCGCATACGCCGACCATGTCCGATGCGCTGCCATGCACGCCATCCGAAATCGCCGATCAATCGATTGCGGCGGCAGAAGCCGGCGCGGCGATCCTGCATCTTCATGCGCGCGTTCCTGAAACGGGCCAGCCGACGGGCGACCCCGCCGTTTATGCGCAGTTCCTGTCGGTTATCAAACAGCGCACCGATGCGGTAATCAACATCACCACTGGCGGGTCGGCGACCATGCCGCTTGTCGAGCGCCTAAAAGCCGCCGTGCATTTCAAACCCGAAATGTGTTCGCTCAACATGGGGTCGATGAATTTCGCATTCTTTGGTGCTGCTGCGCGGATCACGCAATGGAAGCATGATTGGGAAGAGCCCTATGTGACGGGTTCGGACGATTTCATCTTCCGCAATACGTTCCGTGACATAGCAACCATCCTGGAAACGATGGGCGAAGCGGGGACCCGGTTCGAACATGAATGCTACGATGTCGGGCATCTTTATAATCTCGCGCATTTCGTGGATCGCGGCATGGTGAAACCGCCGTTCTTCATTCAGATGATATTTGGCATATTAGGCGGCATTGGACCCGATCTCGAAAATCTGATGTTCATGAAATCGACGGCGGACCGGCTATTCGGCAAAGAGAATTTCCAGTGGTCGGTGCTGGCTGCGGGTCGGCACCAGATGCCGTTCCTGACACAGGCAGCGCTGATGGGTGGCAATGTTCGGGTTGGACTCGAAGACAGTTTGTTCATCGAACGTGGCGTGCTGGCGGTATCGAATGCGCAGCAGGTCGAGAAAATCGTGCGCATCATCCGCGAAATGGGTCACGAGCCTGCGACGCCCACCGAGGCGCGCGATATGCTCGGCCTCAAGGGCGGCGACAGGGTGGAGTTTTAGGACATGGCACGCACTATCGTCGATCTGTCGATTTATCTCGAAAACGATGTAATCTCCGACCCGCCACCCTATCAGCCCAAAATTACCTATATTGACCATAAGACGTCGGTGCCCGAACTGATCAACTTTTTCCCCGGCTTGCAGCCCGAAGACCTGCCCGATGGCGAAGCATGGGCGATCGAGCGTGTCGAGCTGATCACACACAACGGCACACATCTCGACGCGCCCTATCATTTCGCCTCGACGATGAATGCCAGCTTGGAAGAGGGGGGCGAGCGCGCGATCACCATCGATGAAGTGCCGCTCGACTGGTGTTTTCAGCCCGGTGTGAAGCTCGATTTCACCGCGTTCGATGATGGCTATGTCGTGACGGCAGACGACGTCAGAGCCGAACTCGCACGCATCGGTCATACGCTTTCACCGCTTGAAATTGTCGTGGTCAATACAGCCGCGGGCAAGCGTTACGGCGCGGACGACTATGTGACGGCGGGCTGCGGCATGGGTTATCAGGCGACCATGTATCTGCTCGAACGCGGCGTCCGCCTGACGGGCACTGACGGCTGGAGCTGGGACGCGCCGTTTGTTCACACGCGCGCCGCTTATGAGGCAAGCGGCAATGCCGGCCTCATCTGGGAAGGCCACAAAGCCGGGCGTGACATCGGGTATTGCCATCTGGAAAAACTGCACAACCTCGAAGTATTGCCGCCGACGGGCTTCACGATTGCGTGCTTCCCGATGAAAATCCGCGCGGCGTCAGCGGGCTGGACGCGCGCCGTGGCGATCTTCGACGACTGAAGTCAGACAATCTTTTCGGCCAGATCGAACATGAACGGCGCTGTATCGCGAACTGAAGGACGATCCCGGTGGTGCGCCTCGAACCGCGTCAGATTTGGATAGAGCTTGTTCCAGTCGTCCATATCGGGCGCGTAGTTTTGCCAGGCGGCGATCATGCCGGTTTCGATGACAGTATCCTGCATCCCGAGCAGTGCGATCACCGCAATATCGGCGAGGCCAAACCGGTCCCCGACCACGAATTCGCGCGTCCCCACGCGCCGATCGAGATCAGTGAGGCCGCCTTTCACCTTCCGCAACTGACGCTTGGCCCATTCGGCACTGATATGCTCGCGCTGCATTTCCCAGAACAGCGATACTGTTGCGTCGGCTACCCCTTCGGCAATGGTGTGGACGAGCTTGGCCTCAAGTGCGCTTTCGGGATCATCGGGCAACATCGGGACTTGCGGATATTTCACTTCCAGCCAGTCCATGATGTAAGTTGATTCAAAGACCGGATCGCCGTCATCGGGGATCAGCACAGGGAGTTGTTCGAGCGGATTAAACTCGGGCGTTTTCGTGTCCGCGTGCCACGGCACTTCATTCTGCAACGTGAACGGGATGCCCTTCTCGATCATCGAAATGCGGACTTTCCGCGCGAACGGGCTCGGCGATGCACTAATCAAAATCATAGCAAATCCTTTTCGTCAGTTCATCCAAAGGCCACCGGTCACGTTGATCGCTTGACCAGTCATGTAAGCAGCGCCGTCCGACGCGAGAAACGCGACAACATCGGCAATTTCGTGCGGGTGTCCGGGGCGGCGGAGTGGCAGCGCCTTGGTCCGTGTTTCGACATCGGGAAGCCCTTGTGCGCGGTTCATGTCTTCGGCTTCGGCACGCATGTTGGTATCGATGACAATCCCCGGACAGACGCAATTGACGCGGATCCCGTGCCCGCCGAATTCGCCGGCCAGGCTTTGCGTCAGATTGATGATGCCCGCTTTGGTCGCGCCATAGGCGGCGTGATTGGGCACACCTTTTTTGCCCGTCCAAGAGGACATATTGACGATAACGCCCCCACCCCGTTCGACCATAGCGGGCAGCACTGCTTGGCTGAAAAAGAAGACACCATCCAGGTTGATCGCAAAAGTGCGCCGCCAGTCATCTTCGCTCACATCGAGAAAATTGGCCGTGCGCAATATGCCCGCATTATTTACGAGAACATCGACCGGGCCGAGCACGTTTGCAAACTGACCCACCGCCGAAACGGCATCCCGTTTGACCGCCACATTGCCGACATAGACGTCGGCTTTGCACCCCAAGCCGCGCACCAATTCTGCGGTTTCACTCACTCCAGACGCATCGATGTCAAAGAGACCGACATCGCATCCGTCACGCGCAAGCCGCAGCGCAACCTCGCGGCCAATCCCCGCCCCGGCCCCGGTCACAATAGCAACTCTGTTGTCGAGATCAGGCATTTTTTCAACATAGCTGTTGATTGAGCATATTGTCCAGTCTAGACTGATCGCATAAATCGAAGGGAGAGCATGAAAGCAGTGTCTGACCGCGCGCCTGCTCGCCCTGCCAACGCGTTCGATGCCATTGTTGTTGGTGCCGGATTCGCGGGCCTCTATATGCTTTACAAGTTGCGCGAACTCGGGCTGACGGCGCGCGTTTACGAAACCGGCGATGGCGTGGGTGGCACATGGTATTGGAACCGTTATCCCGGCGCGCGCTGCGACGTGCCAAGCCTCGAATACTCCTATTCGTTCTCCGAGGAATTGCAGCAGGAATGGGAATGGACCGAGCGTTACCCCGCGCAAGCCGAAATCCTGGGCTACATCGATCATGTCGCCGACCGTTTCGATCTGCGCCGCGACATAGAGTTCAGCACCAAAGTCGTGGCGGCGCATTTCGATGAAGCCAATGCCAATTGGCGGGTCACGACGGAACACGGCGAGACCGCCACTGCCCGCTTCGTCATCATGGCGTCGGGCGCGTTGTCGGCATCACGAAGGCCCGATTTTACCGGCCTCGACGACTTTGCCGGCAGTTGGTATCACACCGGCCAATGGCCGCACACGCCCGTTGATTTTGGCGGTCAGCGCGTTGCAGTTATCGGGACCGGATCGTCTGGTATACAAGTTGCGCCGATCATTGCCAAGCAGGCCGCGCACCTGACAGTGTTTCAGCGTACGCCTAATTTCAGCATTCCGGCATGGAACCATCCCCTGCCCAAAGAAGCGCAGGCAGCGTGGAAAAAGGACTATGCCAGCCATCGCGCCAAAGCGAAAGCGACCAAATCAGGGGCGCTTTATGACTATAGCCAGCGCAGTGCCTTCGACGTCGGTGAGGCCGAACGGCAACGAGAACTGGATGCACGCTGGGCGCGCGGCGGTGCCAATTTTACGCATGCCTTCAATGACCTGTTCAAGAGCAAGGCCGCCAATGATTTCGCCGCCAATTATGTGCGCGATACAATTTGTGGGATCGTCAGCAATCCTGAAACCGCGGCCAAACTAACCCCGACCGACCACGCGATTGGCACCAAGCGCATCTGCGTCGACACCGATTATTATGCGATGTTCAATCGCCCCAACGTATCGCTGGTCGATGTCCGCGCAGACCCGATCGTGCGTATAACCGAAAATGCGATTGTGACCGAGAGCGGTTCGCACGAGGTCGATAGCATCGTCTTCGCCACCGGCTACGATGCCGTGACGGGGGCAATGACGCGGATCGACATTACTGGCCGTGATGGGGTCAGCCTCAAGGGCAAATGGAACGACGGTCCGAAAACCTATCTGGGGATCATGGTCGCAGGTTTCCCCAATATGTTCACGATCAACGGGCCGGGCAGCCCGTCGATTCTGACCAATGTCGTCATGGCGATCGAACAGCATGTCGAATTTATCACCGATTGCATTGGTCACACTCAAAGCAAGCGCGCGCAGGTCGTCGAGGCTGATGAACAAGCCGAGGAGGATTGGGT
>JAYWFN010000285.1:0-3019 GCA_043778785.1 Sphingomonas sp.
CGGAGCGCCTCGACGGCTTTGATCGTCAGCAGGCCGGGATCGCCCGGCCCCGCACCGACGAGGATAACGCGCCCACGCGCTTCAGGATCGAGAAGACTGGCCATTGTTGCGAAATGGCCGTTGGTGTGGCGCGGGGCAAACGAAACTAAGTTTGCGCGGGCGTAGGCGAACTATATCAGATGTCGCGTAGCCCGATGCCGATCGACGCGCGCGCTTGTTCGTCTTCGGACGAAACGACGGGATAGGCGCAGTAATCGGCGGCATAATAAGCGCTGGGGCGGTGGTTTCCCGACAGGCCGATGCCGCCGAACGGTGCTTTTGAAGATGCGCCGCTGGTCGGCTTGTTCCAGTTGACGATCCCGGCGCGGATGTTTGCCCAGAACTGGTCATAAAGTTCCGGCGTGCCACCGATCAGCGACGCGGCAAGACCATAGCGCGTATTGTTGGCCTCGATAAGCGCTGTTTCGAAATCGGGAACGCGGATGACTTGCAGGATGGGGCCGAACAGCTCGATATCGGGCCGGTCCGTCGCATCGGTCATGTCGATGATCGTCGGCGACAGAAAGGGGCGACCGGGAATGAGGCGTTCCATATGGAGAATGGGCACGCCGCCCTTCATGATCAGGGCGAGAAAACTTTCCTCGAGCTGATCAGCAACGTCATTATCGATCACCGGGCCCATGAAGGGCGGCGGTGCGGCATGCGGATCGGCAACGATCAACCGCTCGGCGAGGCGCTTGACCTGCGCGAGCAGGGGCTCGTGCAGCCCGTCGCGGACGATGAGGCGGCGCGCGGCGGTGCAACGCTGCCCTGCGGTCATGAAGGCCGACTGGATGACAATGGTCGCTGCGGCATAAATGTCCGACGCATCCCAGACGATGATCGGATTGTTGCCGCCCATTTCGAGCGCAAGGATTTTGCCGGGATTGTCGGCAAACTGCCGATTAATGGCGACACCGGTTCGCGCCGAGCCCGTGAACAAGATGCCGTCAACATCGGGATGCGAAACCAGTGCCTTGCCGGCATCGGGGCCGCCGATGACGCAGCGGACGACTCCTGACGGGATACCCGCGGCATGATAGCATTCGACAAGCATCTGGCCGCTTGCCGGCGTTTTTTCGGACGGTTTGAAAACGACCGCATTGCCCGCAATCAGCGCCGGGATAATGTGACCGTTGGGCAAATGCGCCGGGAAGTTATATGGGCCGAGCACGGCCATGATGCCGTGTGGCTTGTGGCGCAGCGCCTGACGATTGCGCATGTCACCATCGAGTCGGCGTTGCGCCGTGCGCTCGTTATACGACGCAATCGAAATCTCGACTTTGGCGATGACGGCGTCAACTTCGGTGCGTGCTTCCCAAAGCGGTTTCCCGGTTTCGCGCGCGATGGTATCGGCAAAGGCATCATGCTTACCGCGCACGACGTTGATGAAGCGGCGCATCGCTTCAACGCGGACAGCCAACGGACGCGATGCCCATTCGGCAAACGCCCCGCGAGCAAGGTCAACTTCGATGTCGATATCGCTCACTGGCCCCCGCCAGAGGATTGCGCCCGTCGCGGGCTCTGTCGACACAAGCTCGGTTGTCATGGACGGTTCTTTAGGCGGCAGTTCAATGATTTGCCAGTGCGGAGCCCATTTGCCGAATGAGGGTTATTTTTGCGTTAAGCGGAGACCAGTCATCGCTGTCGGCGATTGGCTTCCAAAGTGATTCGACGTCTTCGATCAGCATGGTGCAGGGATCGGCATGCGACCAATAGGCCTGAGTCAGATCAAGACGTGATTGATAAGCGGTGAGTGCGGTGCGCAGCGCGTCGAACGCCGGGTTCGCGTAGTCCCCACTGCGCGGCGCGCCGCCCGCCCAGTCAAAGAAGAAGCGGTTGATCGACACGCCGCTCTGGGTCAGTGCATTTTCGAGTGCCTGAACGACGACAAGATCGGTGGCAGTGTCATGTGGCAGAACGCCCAGACGCCAGAGGAATTTATCGACCAACGCCGCGCGATATGCAGGGGCGAAGGCTTTCAGGGCGTCTTCGAGCGCCTCTGCATCAGCGATGCTGCTGAGCGCGATCGCAAGCTGGACAACGTCCCAATGGATGGCTTCAGCCTGGCGACCGAAGCTGTAGAGGCCCGCGCTGTCGAAATAGGCGGCTGTGAAATCAGCGTCAAAAGTCGGCGCGAACCGCCACGGGCCATAGTCGAAACTCTCGCCACTGATATTGATATTATCGGTATTGAGGACACCGTGAACAAAGCCCGCCGCCATGTAGGATGCGGCCAGTTTGGCCGTCCTTTCCGCAACGAGCTTTAGTAGACGCGCAGGCGCGTCGTGTCCGGCGTCTTCGTTATAATAGTGTTTAAGCGCGTAAGCCGTAAGCCGCGATAGCTCATCGGTCAGGCCCAGTGTTGCGAGCCGCTGAAAACTGCCGATGCGGATATGGCCGTGATTGAGGCGGACCATGACAGCGGAACGCGTGGGAGACGGCTCATCACCGCGATGCAGTGCCTCACCGGTTTCGATCAGCGAGAAGGTGCGCGACGTTTCGACGCCCAAGGCTTCGAGCATTTCAGTCGCGAGGATTTCACGGACGCCGCCTTTCAGTGTCAGGCGTCCGTCACCGAAGCGGCTGTAGGGCGTCTGGCCCGACCCCTTGGTGCCGAGGTCCATGAGGCGACCGTTACCGTCGCGCATCTGGGCAAAAAGGAAGCCGCGACCGTCACCGATGTCAGGATTGTAAACACGGAACTGGTGGCCGTGATAGCGCAGGGCCAAAGGCCGGGGGAGACTGCCGGGAAGCGGCGTGAACGTTCCGAAATGGGCGATCCACGCGTCGTCCGTCAGATGCGCCAGACCAACTTCTGCCGCTGCGCCATCGTGCCGCCAGCGCAGGCGATGTTCGGAAAATACCGCCGCCTGAACGGGATCCGCGATAAAGTCAGCGATCTCACGGATCGCATTTGCGGGTGTGAATGGTTGCGCGTTTGAAATCATGCCGCGATATGGACGGACGAAGGGGAGCG
>JAYWFN010000286.1:0-7174 GCA_043778785.1 Sphingomonas sp.
GGAAGCGGGACGCTTCCGACCCGCCGTCCGTTTTAATCGCGAGTCCGGGACAGCGTTCGCTGCCCCGAGCCGCGATTAAAAATCCATACCGCCCATGCCGCCCATGCCGCCGCCGCCCATGCCGCCGCCCATTGCGGGCTTGTCTTCGGGCATTTCGGACACAGCCGCTTCGGTCGTGATCAGGAGACCGGCAACGCTGGCCGCATCCTGAAGCGCCGTGCGCACGACCTTGGTGGGGTCGATAACGCCTGCCGTGACAAGGTTTTCATACACATCCGTCGATGCGTTGAAGCCCATTGTCTCGTCGCCTTCGCGAAGCAGATTGCCTGCGACGACAGCGCCGTCGACGCCCGCGTTCTGCGCGATCTGGCGCAGGGGCGTCTGGATCGCCTTGCGGACGATGTCGATGCCGCGGGTCTGGTCGTCGTTAAGGCCCTTCATGCCGTCCAATGCCTTGGTTGCATAAAGCAGCGCGGTACCGCCACCGGGGACGATGCCTTCTTCGACAGCTGCGCGGGTTGCGTGCAGCGCATCGTCGACGCGGTCCTTGCGTTCCTTGACTTCGACTTCGGACGCGCCACCAACCTTGATGACCGCAACGCCGCCGGCGAGCTTGGCAAGACGCTCCTGGAGCTTTTCCTTGTCATAGTCGCTGGTCGTGTTTTCGATCTGCTGGCGGATCGCTTCGACGCGGCCCTTGATCGCATCAGCTTCACCAGACCGTCGATGATCGTGGTGTTGTCCTTGTCGATCGTGACGCGCTTGGCCGAACCGAGCATGGCGAGCGTGACGGTTTCGAGCTTGATGCCGAGGTCTTCGGAAATCATTTCGCCCTTGGTCAGGATCGCAATGTCTTCGAGCATCGCCTTGCGACGATCACCGAAGCCCGGCGCCTTGACCGCTGCGACCTTCAGGCCGCCGCGCAGCTTGTTGACCACGAGCGTTGCCAGTGCTTCGCCTTCGATGTCTTCGGCGATGATCAGGAGCGGACGGCCCGACTGGACGACAGCTTCCAAGATCGGGAGCATCGCCTGCAGGTTCGACAGCTTCTTTTCGTGGATCAGGATGTAGGGATCCTGAAGCTCGACGGTCATTTTTTCGGGGTTGGTGATGAAGTAGGGCGAGAGATAACCGCGGTCGAACTGCATGCCTTCGACGACGTCGAGTTCGAAATCGAGGCCCTTGGCTTCTTCGACGGTAATAACGCCTTCCTTGCCAACCTTTTCCATCGCTTCGGCAATTTTTTCGCCGACGATGGTGTCGCCGTTGGCCGAAATAATGCCGACCTGCGCGATTTCAGCGGTGCCCGAAACGGGCTTCGAACGTTTGACGAGGTCTTCGACGACTTTGGTGACCGCGAGATCGATACCGCGCTTGAGGTCCATCGGGTTCATGCCGGCCGCAACCGACTTCATGCCTTCGCGGACGATGGCTTGGGCCAGAACCGTTGCGGTCGTCGTGCCGTCACCGGCCATGTCGTTGGTTTTCGATGCGACTTCACGAAGCATCTGCGCGCCCATATTTTCGAACTTGTCCTTCAGTTCGATTTCCTTGGCGACGGTGACGCCGTCCTTGGTGATGCGCGGGGCACCGAACGACTTGTCGATGACGACGTTGCGGCCCTTTGGCCCCAGCGTGACTTTGACGGCGTCGGCGAGAATGTCGACACCGCGCAGAATGCGTTCACGGGCGTCGCGGCTGAATTTTACGTCTTTGGCTGCCATGATGGCTTCCCTTTCATGAGTCAAAAGTTACGAATGTTGTGCACAGCGAAGTATCAGCCGACGATCCCGAGGATGTCGCTTTCCTTCATGATCAGCAGGTCTTCGCCGTCGAGCTTGACTTCGGTGCCTGACCATTTGCCGAACAGGATCTTGTCGCCCGCCTTGACATCAAGCGGCGTCACTGTGCCGTCTTCGCCCTTGGTGCCGGTGCCGACGGAAACGACTTCGCCTTCCTGTGGCTTTTCCTTGGCAGTGTCGGGAATGATGATGCCGCCAGCTGTCTTTTCTTCAGCTTCAACGCGGCGAACGAGCACGCGGTCGTGCAGGGGTCTAAATGCCATTTGCTTTCCCTTTTGTTTGGCCCCGAGAGCGGGACGGAACAGTCATTGGCACTCATATGGAGCGAGTGCCAGCACGGGAGCAGATGGGGACGTAAAGCAGCATGGTCAAGCGGCGGGGACGGATTTTTTTGACCCACAGCTGCTTGACCGGACCGGCCGCCTGCGTGAGATGCGCAGGCTGCGGCGGAGCGGTCAATCGTGATTGAACAGAGTTATACAATGTTGAGCCGTATCCCGCTGTTTCAGGGACCGGACGGATTTTATACCGACGATCTGTGGGAAAAGGATTTGTCGGCGCATCTGCGCTATATCGGCGATTTCCGGATTGCCTGCCCGGTGGAGCCAATCAGCGCGGCGCCGGGGCCAGTAAAGCGGGTTACGGGATTAAATGACGACAAGGTGACGCGGCTGCGGATTGATGGCGGCTGGGGATCGGTTGTGGCGAATTTTCTGCCGAACCTTTTTTCCGTGAGGCGGGCGATGACCGGCAGCGTGATCGTGCATACGAGTTGCGCGGGCTGGGCGTTTCCGCTGTCCTATTATGCGTTGCTGTTGCGGCCGTTCAGGCGGTTCAAATGGGTCAATGTGGTGGAGTCGTCGTTCTGGGTGAAGCCCGCGACGGGGCCGGTGTCGATGCGCCAGCGGATCGAGCATCATGTCCATGAGTTTCTCGTGCGTCGTTGCGTCCGGGCGAGCGACGCGCGGATTTTCACGCAGGACGGGTATCGCGCGGCGTATCTGGGATCGCATGATCGGGCGATGGTCAACACCGCAGTGTGGATCGATGACGTGAGTTTCCGCGATGCGGCTGACTTGCCGACGACGCCGGGCGTAACGCGGCTGATTTTTCCGGCGCGGTTGTTGCCCGAAAAAGGTGTCGAGACTGTGCTGACGGCGGTTGCGCGCTGGGATGCGCTTTATGGCGGCGCGACGGGACCGACGGTCGACCTCGACATTATCGGCGAAGGGTCGCTGGCCGCGCAATGTCGCGCGTTTGTCGCGGCGCGCGATCCCGAATTGCGATTGCGGATGCGGTTTCTCGATCAGGTGCCTTACGGAGCGGTGTTCTTTGACCTGTTGCGCGGCTATTCGGCAGCGATTGTCGCGAACCGTCAGGCCGAGCAGGCGCGGATTGTGTTCGACGTGATGGCGCAGGGGCTGCCCGTTCTCGCGAGCGATACGACGGGGAACCGCGCCGTGGTCGATGACGGCAAGACGGGGGCGATTTTTCCGGTGGATGATGCCGATGCGCTGGCAGCGCTGATCGAGCGGGCGGCGCGCGAGTCGGCATGGCTGGCAGCGATGGGGCGCACGGCGCTGGCAGAGGCGCGGGGGCATAGCCATTCGGCGATGCACTGCGAACGCGAGGTATTTTTGAAGCGGACATTGCGGCTCGATGAAACTGTTCTTGTCTCGCCCCCGCGAACCGCCTAGCCGCAAATTCTGGTTAGAGGCACGGAAGATGGGTCGGCGTAAGGCAGTTGTTATCGGGTCGGGCATTGGCGGTATCGCCTGCGCCATGCGGTTGCAGAGTTTGGGTTTCGATACGCAGATTGTCGAAAAACTCGATGCCCCGGGCGGGCGGGCCTATGTGCGCCGCGCCGAAGGGTTTGTGTTCGATATGGGGCCGACGGTGCTGACCGTGCCGCATTTTATCGAGGAGCTTTTTTCGCTCGAGCGCGATTGCGCGATGCTGGGCGAGCCCGATTTTCCGCCCGCTATTTTGGATGAGAGCAAGCGCATCATGTCGGGCATCAGCGGCGGGCCGAACACGTCGAAATATGTCAAGATCGTCCCGATCCTGCCCTTCTATCGCATCTATTTCGATGACATGACTTATTTCGATTATGATGCCGATCCGGTGCGCGTGCGCGAGCAGATTGCCAAGCTCGCGCCTGAAGATCTCGACGGTTATGAAAAATTCCATGAGCAGGCACGCGCGATTTTCCAGCGCGGGTTTCTGCAGCTTGGCTATACGTATTTCGGCAATGTCGGGTCGATGCTCGGCGTCGTGCCCGATCTGGTGAAACTGAACGCGATCCGGCCGCTGTTTTCGCTGATCAAGAAATATTTCAAGAGCGACAAGATGCGGCAGGTGTTCAGTTTCGAGCCACTGCTGGTGGGTGGCAATCCGCTGAAAGTGCCCGCAATCTATGCAATGATCCATTTTGTCGAAAAGACCTGGGGCATCCATTTCGCGATGGGTGGCACCGGCGCGCTGGTGGCGGGGATGCTCCGCAAATTCGAGGATATGGGCGGGACGATCCGCCTGAATGCCGAAGTTGCGCAGATCGACGTCGAGAAGCTCGGCGGCAAGCGGGTGGCCAAGAGCGTCACGCTGAAATCAGGCGATGTGCTGGCGGCGGACCTCGTCGTGTCGAATGCCGATTATGCCAACACGTATCTGAAGCTGATCGACAAGAAGCATCGGCGGATCAACCGCGATGCGCTGGTCAAATTCCGCAAGCAGTCGATGTCGCTGATGGTCATCTATTTCGGCTATAAAAAGGGCGATCACGACCATGATCTCCAGCATCACAACATCATTCTTGGCCCGCGTTACGAGGAATTGCTGACCGATATTTTCGACCGCAAGATCCTCAGCGCGGACTTTTCGCAATATCTGCATATCCCGACGCTGACCGACCCGAGCCTTGCGCCGCCGGGGCACCACGCGGCATACACGCTGGTGCCGGTGCCGAATAACCAGAGCGGGATCGACTGGGACAAGGTTGGGGATGGCTTTGTCGAGACCGTGCTGACCTTCCTTGACGAGCGCGGCTATATCCCGGGCTTGCGCGAGCGCATTGTCTACAAGAGCTATGTCACGCCCGATTATTTCGAGGATGTGCTGGGCTCCTATGCGGGCAATGGTTTTGGCGTCGAGCCGGTGCTGACGCAAACCGCGTTTTTCCGCCCGCATAACCGCAGCGAAGACGTGTCGAACCTCTATCTCGTTGGGCAGGGCACGCAGCCGGGCGGGGGGACGCCATCGGTGATGATGTCGGCGAAAATGACCGTGCGCGAGATTGCCAAGGATTTTGCGGTGGCCGATTCTGTGGTGAACGGGGTGCCGGGGGTAGCGTTGGGGGTTGCGGCCTGAACCCGCAGTCCTGAGCCTGGTCGAAGGACGGTTCACGCACCTAACCGTCCTTCGACAGGCTCAGGACTGCGGTAATCCGGACAGCCCACATCCACCCCGCATTTACACTCCGCGCCCAACCCTGTAGCGCTCCCCCATCCATTTGAGTGAGATGCAAGATGCGGTTGGTTCGCGGCGCGTGGAAGATTTTGGTTGGGGTGAAAGACGGGCTGGTCCTGTTGTTCATGCTGCTGTTTTTTGGCGCGCTTTATGCCGGGCTGACGATGCGACCGCAGGGCAAGGCGATCAGCACGGGCGCGCTGGTCCTCGATTTCAAGGGCAGCATTGTCGAGCAGCCGCAAATTGCCAACCCCAGTGAATTGCTGAGCGGCAGCGCACCGACCAAACAATATCGGCTGAGCGACGTCATCCGCGCGCTCAACGCGGCCGCAACCGACGACCGGGTGAAAATGGTCGTTCTCGATCTCGATAACTTCACCGGCGCGGGTCAGGTTGCGCTGATCGACATTGGCGAAGCGCTCGACCGGGTTCGCGCCAAGAAGAAGATTTATGCCTTTGCCACCGGCTATAGCGACGACAGCTATCAACTGGCGGCGCATGCGTCCGAAATCTGGCTTGATCCGATGGGTCTTGCGCTGTTTCAGGGGCCGGGCGGATCGCGGCTGTATTACAAGGGGCTGATCGACAAGCTGGGCGTCAACGCGCACGTCTATCGTGTCGGCAAATATAAGTCGTTCGTCGAACCTTATACGCGCGCCGACCAGTCGCCCGAAGCCAAGGCGGCAAGCGTGGCACTGACCGCGTCGCTCTGGCAGGGCTGGCAGGCCGATGTGGCGAAGGCGCGCCCGAATGCAAAGCTGGCGGCGTTTATTGCCGATCCGGTGGCCGCGACCGCCAGAGGCGATCTGGCAAAAGCAGCGCTGGCGGCGGGTGTCGTCGATAAGCTCGGCGACCGGGCGTCGTTTAACCGCCTTGTCGCGGGGCTGGCAGGAGCGGGCAAAGACAAGGGCGATTACGCCAAGATCGAATTGACGCCGTGGATCGCCGCCAATCCGGGTGCGCGCCGTGGCGAGATCGGCATTGTTACTGTTGCCGGCAGCATCGTTGACGGGCAGGCCGATGCGGGCACGGCGGGCGGCGACACGATCGTCAAGATCATCAACAAGGCGGTCGCGAGCAATGATTACAAGGCGCTGGTCCTGCGCGTCGATTCACCGGGTGGGTCGGCGCTGGCATCGGAGAAAATCCGTATCGCGCTGAACGATGCCAAGGCGGCGAAGATTCCGGTTGTCGTGTCGATGGCCAATGTCGCGGCGTCGGGCGGCTATTGGGTGGCGATGGCGGGCGACCGGGTGTTCGCCGAACCGTCAACGATCACGGGGTCTATCGGTGTTTTCGGGATTATTCCGACGTTTGAAACCGCGCTCGCCAAAATCGGTGTCACGTCGGACGGTGTCACAACGACGCCGCTGAGCGGCCAGCCCGACATTGTCGGCGGAACGAATGCGGCCTTCGATACGATCATCCAGAAAAGCATCGAATCGACTTATGGCAAGTTCCTGACGCTGGTCAGTGGCGCGCGGAAAATGCCGGTCGAGAAGGTCAACGAGATTGCGCAGGGCCGCGTCTGGGATGGCGGCACGGCGCGCCAGCTCGGGCTGGTCGATGCGTTTGGCGGGATCGACGAAGCGGTAGCCGAAGCCGCAAAGCTGGCCAAACTGGATCCGAAGACGGTAAAAGCCGTTTACCTCGAAAAGCCAGCGAGTTTTGCGCAGAGCTTTGCCGAAATGTTCATGGGCGGCGACGAGGACGACAGCCAGCAAGCGACAGACTTGTTGTCCACGCTGTCGCGGGCACGCTTTGCGATGCTCGGTCAGGCCGTGGCGGACGCCAAGTCGCTGGCGACCGGATCGGTGGTTCAGGTTCGCTGCCTCGAATGCCCGGTGTCGGCGGCCCCTGCCAAAACGCAATCACTCACTGAAATCTTTGTTGCCTGGATAACCCGA
>JAYWFN010000287.1:0-2994 GCA_043778785.1 Sphingomonas sp.
CGCTGTCGGGCGCTGATATTTCCTGGCGAAGAAGATTTCGGCATCGTGCCACTTGAGGCGCAGGCAGCGGGTCGA
Organism: Sphingomonas sp.; assembly: GCA_043778785.1. Lineage (GTDB taxonomy): Bacteria > Pseudomonadota > Alphaproteobacteria > Sphingomonadales > Sphingomonadaceae > Sphingomonas_O. The sequence continues at coordinate 76 of JAYWFN010000287.1, forward strand.
CCGGTAATTGCGTTGGGCTGCGGCGGCGCCCTCGAAACGGTGATCGAGGGAAAGACGGGTTTCTTCTTTCAGAAGCCCAACGCGGACGCGTTGAACAGCGTCATCGACGCTTTTGAGGCAAGCGGACTCGAGCATGATTGCGAACAGGCGGCACGGGAAAACGCGCTTCGGTTTAGCGAGGCGGCATTCAGGGGTGGCGTGCGAGCTGCCTTACAGACATGCGGCATCGACTGGCAGGATGACCGCACGGCATGAACGTGATGCTTGCAGCCCTGGTTTGCTTTCTTGCGGGTTTTACCGACGTGAAGTTGTTCGACGTGCAGACAGTCGAATTATGTGTCGTCGCCGCCTTGGGGTTGAGCGTTCTTTCCCGGCCAACGACCGGCACCGGTCCGCCAGAGATCGTTCGATCCGCCGTGCCCAAGTTCCTGTGGATGTTTTTCTTTATGTTAGCGGGATCGGCCTTGTCGCTGCGCCTGACGTTCTACCCGCCGTCGAACATCGGCTTCCTAAAGCTTCCACCCTATGGGACCTTCGTGCGGGCTGCTCAGGTGATGATCGCCGTAAGCTCGATGTTCGTTGTTGCCTTTGCGGTTCGCAACGATCCGCGTAATCTGAAGCGGCTGATGGCCGCATATGTCTGGTGTGGCCTTGTCAACGCTGGCTGGGGGATCGCTTCTTTCGCGGCGTGGCCGTTTGAAATCGAGCTACCCGGCGTGGGAAGCGAACCAATTCCGCGACTGCGCGGCTTTTTTGTGGAGGGCGGTCCATTCGGCGTTTATATGACCAGCGTCGCGCTGATCCAATACATCCGCTACAGCTATCTGAAGCATATTTCGTTCCCGGTTTTTGCAATGCAGGCCGCTGTCATCGCGATCGGGCTCGTTGGATCGCAGTCGAAATCTGCAGTGCTGATCCTGTTTTTTCTTGGTGCCCTTTATCTGGTCCTCGAGCGACAATTCCGCATTTTGGTAATCATGGCGACCATAGCGGTCCCCGCAGCTTGGGCCAGTAATTTATTTGCCGGTATCGCGGGTTATGTCGAAAATTTTCAGGGCTTTTCATCGGCCGCGCGGCTGCGTCCGGAAGATGCCAATCTTGTCATGGGGCGCTTGATGGCATCAATTTTGTTGCCGCGCATGATTGCCGAGCACCCGTGGCTAGGCATCGGCATTGGTAACTATAGTGTGGTCCGAAATGATCCCAGCATCCTGCGCGGTCTTCCAACCGTAAACGAGTGGGACCTGCATGGTTTAGGCATTCTCGGTTATCTTGCCGAACTCGGCATTCCGCTCACGGCCTACGTCATGTATCTTTATGCCTATCCCGCATTACTCGCCCGCAAAGGCCGCAAATGGATATTGCTCCTCGGTGCATATCCGCTGCTCGCTGCACTGTTCGGCGTCCAGATTAACTTCGCCTATCCTTGGATCGTTGCCGGACTAACGCTCGCGGCGGTTGGTATTCAGCGCAGCGCGTCAAGCTCGCTTCTCGTCATGCGCGCCCCACAGCCGCATGCCCGTCGCCCGATAATGGGGCTAAAGTCGGTGCGTAGCCGAAGCCGATTGCGATCATGACGCGTCTTTTAATTGATGCGCGACTGGGTTGGGGCTCGGGCATCGGACGGTTCGTCGCAAACGTGGTGCCACGCGTTGCAGCGAAGCTGCCCAACACTGACATGACACTCCGCGTTCACCATACGGACGGCGCACGGGTGCGAGAGGCTGTAGCTTTGCATGCCAATCTGGCAGTGCAGGAAAGCGACGTTCGTCCGTTCACGTTGTCCGAACAGCGCGTGATCCCGCGAGCGTCACACAGCCATGACCTGACATGGTTCACCAATTATTTTGTGCCGCTCGGCTTTGGCGAACCCTTCATCGCAAATGTCCATGACCTGCTCCATCAGGAGCCAGAGCTGTTTGCAACGAATCCGCTGAAGCGAAGGCTGTCGCACCTTGCGTTCCGCCACGTTGCGCGCAACGCGCGAGGGGTCTTTTACCTCAGCCGTTCTACCAAGCGCGCTTTCGAGCAGCGATATGGTGCCCCGCGTAACCCGTGCGTTGTGGGTTGCGGTATCGACCATGACGGCTGGCCTTTGTTCGATCCCATGGATCCACCCGTTAAGGTACCGCGTTTGCTGATCGTTGCCGCGGCAAAGCAGCACAAAAACTTTCGCATCGCGCTCGATGCGTTTGCGCGCGCAACCATTCCTTCCCATTGGCGCCTGACGATAGTGACGCCCGACGACAAGTTGCGGTCGTCGATCGATCTTGGAGGCCTTGCATCCGTATCTGCAAAGATCGAATTCGAGCAGGGCCTTTCCAACTCGGCTTTAAGCGAACTTTATGCCAAGACGGCCGTTGTGCTAATGCCGTCCCGCTACGAAGGCTTTGGCCTGCCGCTTGCCGAAGGGCTGCAGGCTGGCGCGCAGTGCATCGCTTCGACGGCTTCGGCGCTTGTTGAAGTTGGACAGGGGGCGCGCGTGACTTATGTTGATCCCGACGACCTCGAGGGCTGGATCACTGCGATCGAGGCCGAATGTCGCCGCTTTGATACAGGTCAAGTAAGCTATATCGAGCGCGGTGCGAATATGCACCACGCGCTGCAATATCGCTGGGACGATGTCGCGGAACGGACGGCGTTTGTCATAAATAGGGTTATTTCGAGCATTTAATGGCCTAAGGCTGCGTCGGCTATCAGCAGACAAAAGGACAGTAATGAGCAAGACGGCAATCGTAACCGGCGTTAGCGGACAGGACGGCGCGTATCTTGCGGAGAATCTTCTTGGCCGAGGTTACACTGTTTACGGCACTTATCGACGCACAAGCTCTGTCAATTTTTGGCGCATCGAGGAACTTGGCATCCACGATAATCCACAGCTGAAGCTCGTCGAATATGACCTGACCGACCTTGGCTCGG
>JAYWFN010000288.1:0-2992 GCA_043778785.1 Sphingomonas sp.
GCCCGATGGCAGAAGATCATAAAAGCGCGCCACGGCGAGCACGATTGTGACTTTCATCAACTCGGAGGGCTGGAGCCGGATGAAACCAAGATCGAGCCATCTTTGCGATCCGCCGCGGACGGCACCGGCAAGCTCGACAACAATCAGCATGACGAGAACCACCGCATAAGCGGGAAATGCACTCGCTTTCCACAGGCTTTCAGGAATGCGCGACAAAGTGAGCGCAAGCCCGAAAAAGACACCGAGCTTTATTCCTTGCGACAATGCCCAAGGCGACAGATTCCCGCCCGCAGCTGAGTAAAGGACAACCAGCCCGAAGCTGCCGAGCGCCCCGACGAGAAACAGGATGCGCCAGTTGATGCTGGCGAGCGAGGCGGGGATCACACTCATTCGGTTGGGTCACCCGTGGTTTCGACAGCGGGTTCTGGCGCGGCGGCAAAGCTCGCTGCGCGGGCTTTCTGGCGCGTGTTGATGTCGCCACCCCACGTCTTTTCCATTTCGGTCAGGAAGCCCATCGCCTTGGCGGGATCAAACAAATAGGTCAGCACATCGCGCGCAACCGGCGCTGCGGCGCGCGCGCCGCCAAGGCCATGTTCGATCACAACCGAGGCGGCATAGCGCGGCACATCGACGGGCGCGAAACAGACAAACAGGCCGTGGTCGCGATATTTCCAGGCGCCGTTCTGGCCGCGTTGCGCGCCTTCGATTTTGCGGACTTGAGCCGTACCGGTCTTGCCGCCCATCTGGACCCCTTCGAGGGGCAAGCGGCTGCGGCCTGCCGTGCCGTCGCCGTTGACGACTTCGCTCATGGCGTTGCGGACAATCGCGAGATGTTCTGCGGTGCAGGACAATGCAGCAGCATTGGGCGTTCTGCCCATCAGATGAGGCTGCAACGCGCGGCCCGACGCGATGCGCGACGCCATCACGGCCAGTTGCAGCGGGCTGACCTGAACATAGCCCTGACCAATTGTCGCGTTCAACGTATCGGCGCTGATCCATTCCTGTTTGTATTTGCGCAGTTTCCATGCGCTGTCGGGAACGGTGCCATAGCTTTGTGTGGTAAAGGGCAGGGGATATTCGGCACCGAGACCAAGTTCGCGCGCCATCAGCGCGATCTTGTCATAGCCGATGCGGTTGCCCATCGAATAGAAATAGGTGTTGCAGCTTTTGGCGATGGCCCGCTTCATATTGACCGTGCCATGTCGCCCAAGGCAGCGGAACACGCGATTGCCGAGCCGATAGCCGCCGGCGCAGAACACGGTCTCGTCGGGGCTAACACCCGCAGCGAGCAACGCCAGCGCGGCGGCCGGTTTGACGGTTGATCCCGGCGGATACAGCGATTGCAGTGCCTTATTCACCAGCGGTCGACGTTCGTCCTGCGACAACATTTTCCATTCCATCTGACCGATGCCGTCGGAAAAGCTGTTGGGATCATAAGCCGGCATCGATGCCATCGCGAGAATACCGCCGGTCAATGTATCAATAACAGTAACGGCACCTGAATTTTCGCCCAACCGTCGCGCAGCATAGGCTTGCAATCCCGCATCGATGGTCAACTTCAGTGTATCGCCGGTGACGTCGGGTCGCGTGGCCAGCTCGCGCACCAGCTTACCTCGCGCGGTCACTTCGCTGCGCCGTGCGCCGGGTTCGCCGCGCAGCTTGGGCTCCATCACGCGCTCGATGGCTTCCTTGCCGATCTTGAATCCCGGCGTGACATAAAGCGGATCCTTGGTCTTTTCATAATCCTTGGCGGAAGCTGCGCCAACATAGCCGAGGAGATGGCCGACGGCAGCGCCTTCGGGATAATAGCGGGCAAAGCCCTGTGCGGGCTGCACGCCCGGCAGATCAGGAGCGCGGATGCTGATCGCGGCATAGCGTTCCCAATCGAGGTTTTCGGCAACCTGCACCGGCTGGAATCCCGCCCCCTTTTCAACGTCGCGGGCAATGCGGTCGCGCTCATCTGGGGTCAGTTTGAGGATCTGCGTCAACGTGTCGAGCGTCGCGGGGACATCCTTGACACGGTCGGGAATGATGTCGACGCGAAAAACGGTGCGGTTAAGGGCGAGCGGCTGCCCCATATGGTCGATGATCCAGCCGCGCCGCGGCGGAATGAGCGACAGGTTAACGCGGTTGCTTTCGGCCTGAAGCACATAGCGTTCGTTTTCGAAAATCGACAGATACGACATCCGTGTCGCCAGTAGCGCGCCAATCGAAAGCTGCGCGCCGCCGAGCACAAAACTGCGGCGACTGAATGCGAACTGTGCTTGCGCTTCGCTGACGCTTTTTTTGTCAAAGATCAGGCGCGGCCACTTCATCGTCCGAGCCGCCAGCGATCGAGCATTGCGGTAACACGCGCAACAACCGGAAAGAGCAGTGCGGAAAATACGATTTGCGGGAGCAGCATTACGAGCGGTAACCCGCCTCCACTCAGCCACAACGCCAGCACAAGATACATCGTCACGAGGGCAACGGCGATCCCCCAATCCTGAAGGTGGTCGCGCCACACCCAGCGCCGGTCAATCATATCAATCGCGATAAAGCTCATGGTCCACAGCGCCGCTGCCGTGCCAATCGGCGCGCCGCTGAACAGGTCGTCGAAAGCGCCCAGCGGTAATGCAGCCCAGACCGGCCACAAGTCATTGCGCATCAGTCGCCAGCACAGCAGCATCATATAGCCGAACGGTGGCACGGCCGGCGTGCCCGCGATCATCGGGAGTAAAGGCGCAAGCGACGCCAGCAGGACCGAAACCACCGGGATCAACTGCTGTTCAAATGCCGTCGGTGGCGGCGCAAATCGGTCTCGACGGGGGAGCAGCGCCATATCAGGGGATCACGGGGGCAGGCGGCAAGGTCGGGTCCGGCGTGACATAGGGGGGGAGGACAATCGCAAAGTCGAGACGTGCCGGGTCTGCCAGCGGCCTGGCAATAGTCAAATCGCGGCGCTCGATCTTGGCCAGTGCCACCGGAATATCCGGCGGATAAATTCCGCCTG
>JAYWFN010000289.1:0-17349 GCA_043778785.1 Sphingomonas sp.
CGCGCGAGTTCGGCACGTTCCTGAAGGATCAGGAAGCGGTCATCCTCGCGCGTCAACGCCACACGAACCCGTCCGCCTTTCAGCAATTCATCGCGGATCGCACGCGCCACCGATAAGGTAACGTCTTTCTCGCGGACCCCGCCCGTTGGCGCCAGCGCACCGGGATCATGGCCGCCATGCCCGGCATCGATCACGACCAGAGGACGATCCGGTCGGCCGAAGATGCGCGGGCGCGGCGGCCCGGCCTGCGGCGGATCGAGCGCGACGGTCAGATTATAGCGACTGCGCGGCGGCTTGGCCGAATGGGTCGCCGGAACACGAAAAACGGGCTCTGCCGTCACACCGTCGTCGCGCGAAATGCTCTCGATGCCTGCAACGCCCAGTGTTGCCATATCGAGCACAAGCCGCGACGGGCGCGGCGCATCCGCCAGCGCCGGCGATGCTGTCGTCAATAGGGCCGCAAGAGTCAGTGCCAATGGCATGACTCCTCCTTGCCGTTCCCGGGGGGTCCGGGTCCAGTGCTTTAACATCGTGAACGGGTTTCCCGTTTGTTTACCTAATCTCTCGAGCGGTTATGCGGACTTACCAATTGTAACATGGTGTAAAGTGATGGTTAATGCGCTGTTAGCAATGTTTGGCTCAGGCGGGCTCGCATAGTTGTGTGTTGCCGCATGGTGACACTGGTGCTAGCACATAAATTCATCGCCGGAGGGAACCCGTCCGGCCGATGCTTTACCGGCTGCGCACACCTGCTGCAGTCGATCAGGTTGACGCTCGAATGATTCATGGTTTTCCGATTTCTGCTTCTCTGCCCCGTCATGGGGCCGGAGCGTTTCGGACTGCATTTTTGCCGGCACCTTTGCCCGGACATGATCATCGCGCAGACACGAACTTTACATCAACCCGGACGAAACCGGCGCGCGGGTTCGCAGCCATTTTTTCGTCCTCACCAGCGGCGCCACGCCATTTGAAGCGGCGCGCCCGGAGATTTTTACATGACAATGCGTATGCTCATCGATGCGCGCCACCGGGAAGAAACCCGTGTTGCGGTCGTCAAGGGTAACCGGATCGAAGAATTCGATTTCGAATCTGCCGAACATCAACAGCTCAAGGGCAACATCTATCTTGCCAAGGTAACCCGCGTCGAACCGTCGCTGCAGGCGGCGTTCATCGATTATGGCGGCGGTCGCCATGGCTTCCTCGCGTTCAGCGAAATCCATCCCGACTATTACCAGATCCCCAAGGAAGACCGCGAAGCGCTGATCCGCGAAGAAGCCGAGCATGCCGCCGAGGAAGAACGCCTTCGTGCAGGCGACGATCATGACGACGACGATCACCACGACGATGACGAAGAGGCCGAAGCGCCGCGCGGTCATGACGACGATGATGGCGAGCATGAGGATGGCGACGAAGCGCCGCCGCCTGCGCCGACGACGGCGTCGGGTAATGGCATCGACGAAGGCGCTGCGGAGAATCTTCGCGAAAAGCGGATGAATCTGCGCCGCCGCTACAAGATTCAAGATGTTATCCGTCGTCGCCAGGTGCTGCTCGTTCAGGTCGTCAAGGAAGAACGCGGCAACAAGGGCGCGGCGATGACGACCTATCTGTCACTCGCCGGTCGCTATTGCGTCCTGATGCCCAATACGTCGCATGGCGGCGGGATCAGTCGCAAGATTTCAAACGGCGCGGATCGCAAGCGGTTGAAGGTCATCATGGCCGAACTCAACCTGCCCAAAACAATGGGCTGCATCGTCCGCACCGCAGGGCTCCAGCGCACCAAAGTCGAAATCCGTCGCGACTTCGATTATCTGGCGCGCCTCTGGGATGAAATTCGCGAGAAAACGCTATCGTCCGCCGCGCCTGCGCTCGTGTATCAGGACAGCGACCTGATCAAGCGCGCCATCCGCGACTTGTATAACAAGGATATCGACGAAGTCATCGTCGAGGGCGACGAGGGCTATCGCCATGCCAAGGAGTTCATGAAACTCCTGATGCCGAGCCATGCGCGCCGCGTGCAGCCCTATGCCGACCCCGTGCCGCTGTTTCAGCGCAACCATGTCGAAGAGCAGTTGCAGGCGATGTATCAGCCGGTCGTCCAGCTGAAATCGGGCGGCTATCTGGTCATCAACCCGACCGAAGCGCTGGTGTCGATCGACATCAACTCGGGGCGTTCGACCCGCGAACATGGCATCGAAGCCACTGCCGTCGGCACCAACCTCGAAGCCGCGCATGAAATCGCCCGTCAGCTTCGCCTGCGTGATATGGCCGGTCTCGTCGTCATCGACTTTATCGATATGGAAAATAACGGCAACATCCGTAAAGTCGAAAAAGCAATGAAAGCCGCGCTCGCCGATGATCGCGCGCGCATTCAGGTTGGTCGCATCTCGTCGTTCGGTCTGATGGAAATGAGCCGCCAGCGTCTGCGCACCGGCGTTCTCGAAGCCTCGACACGGCCCTGCCCGCATTGCGAAGGCTCGGGCTTTGTCCGCACGGCATCATCGGCCGGTCTGTCGGCGCTGCGCCTGATCGAAGACGAAGCCGGTCGAGGTCGCGGGTCGTTGCTGACGCTGCGCTGCAGTGCCGAAGCCGCTTTCTACGTCCTCAACCGCAAACGGGCAGAACTCGCCGAGATCGAGCAGCGCTTTGGCGTCCGCATCGAAATCGCCAGCGACGGCGAAGTCGAGGGCGCTCGGATGACGGTCGAAGCCAGCGGCCCGCCGCCGGCCTTCACCCCCAAGTTCGAAGCACCGCCGGTCTATGAAGATGATGATGACGACATCATCGAGGACGAAGCCGACGAGGAAGAAGAAATCCGCGAGACCCGCAGCGAACGTCCCCGCGAAGAGCGTGAAGACGGCGAAGGTGGACCCCGCCGTCGTCGTCGCCGTGGCCGTCGCGGTCGTCGTGAAGAAGGCGACAGCGTCGACGGTGAACCCCGCGCCGAGGGCGATACGGAGACCGAACCACGCGAGCCCCGCGAACCCAGAGAGCCACGCGAACCCCGCGAGCCACGCACTGAAACGGCCGAGGAAGGCGAAGCGCGTCGCAGCCGCAGAGGCCGGCGCGGTGGTCGTCGCCGGCGCGGTCGTGATGGTGCTGCCGAAAGTAGCGTCGAAGGCACAGCCGAAGCGACTGAAGCGGTTGCCGTCGAGGACGCACCTGCGGCCGAACCCGTTGCAGAGGAAAAGCCAAAGCGAACGCGCAAGCGCCCCGCTGCCCGCGATGCGGTTGACGCTGCGCCCGAACCGGTCATCGAAGCCGCAGTCGCTGAAAAGCCGAAACGCGCCAGCCGCGCCAAGGCCAAGCCAGCCGCTAAAGCGCCGCCTGTGGTTGCTCTCACCGAAGAGCCCGCTGCCAAGCCAAAGCGCGCCAGCCGCGCCAAGGCCAAGGTCGCGACCGACGAAGCGCCAGCCCCGGAGCCTGAATCTCCGGCTGAATCTGCGGCGGCTTCTGACGAACCCCGCCGTGGCGGCTGGTGGCAGCGGACGTTCGGCGCGACGGAGTAGCGCACAAGGCCGAAGTGCTGAGCTTGTCGAAGCACGGTTCGATGCGTGAACCGTCCTTCGACAGGCTCAGGACTGCGGTTTCTTTTTGCGGTATGGCGCATTATCATTCCGTCATGCCCGCTTCACCCGCCGTTCAGCCCCAAGCAGCAACAGCTTCCCGGATGAAGCGCATCCTACGAACCGCCCTAACCGCGCTGTCGGCATTCGCCCTCACCATGCAACCTGCCGCAGCACAATCGATCCTGCGCGATGCCGAAACCGAAGCGCTGTTCAACGATATGGCCGCGCCGCTGATCCGCGCCGCCGGGCTCAACCCGAAAAATGTCGACATCGTTCTGATTGGTGACCCGGAGATCAACGCCTTCGTCGCGGGCGGACAGGTGGTCTACATGCATTCGGGGCTGATACAGGCAGCGGATAACGTCAATGAAGTGCAGGGCGTCATTGCCCATGAACTGGGGCATGTTGCGGCAGGCGACGTTCTGCGCGGCTCCGAAGGGGTGAAGGCGGCGACCGGCATCACTATCCTCTCGCTCATCCTCGGGGCTGCTGCGATTGCTGCGGGCGCGGGCGAAGCCGGTGCGGGCATTCTCGCTGCCGGACAGCAAGCCGCGCTCGGCAAATATCTCGCCTTCAGCCGGACACAGGAATCGGGGGCCGACCAATCGGGCCGCCGTTACCTCGAAACCGCCGGAATCAGCGGCAAAGGCATGGTGGCTTTCTTCCAGAAGCTGCGCGGCCAGGAATTCCGCCTCGCGATTGCGCAGGACAATGGCTATGATCGAACGCACCCGCTGACCGGCGACCGCATTCAGGTTTTGCGTGACAGCATGTCGCAGCATCCTGCGTGGAACAAGCCAACCGACCCGGCGCTCGAGGCACGTTTCCAACGCGTGAAGGCCAAACTCTTCGGCTATATCAACGATCCGAAAGACACGCTCTATCGCTATCCGGTCACCGACAATTCGGTCCCCGCGCGTTATGCCCGCGCCTATGCGTGGCATAAATCGGCTTACCCCGACAAAGCTGTCGCCGAAGCCGATGCACTGCTCGTGACGTCGCCAAATGACCCGTATCTGCAGGAACTCAAGGGCCAGATCCTTCTCGAATCGGGCAAACCCAGGGAAGCGCTTCCCGTTCTCCGCAATGCGGTTCAGGGCACCCGCTACAATCCGCTGATTGCTGCGCTGTTCGGCCATGCCCTGATCGCGACCGAAGACCCCGCGAACTTTGCCGAAGCCAAAACCGTCCTGCGCACCGCGATCCAGCGCGATAATCAAAACCCGCTTGCCTGGTATCAGCTCGGGACGATCTATGCGCATGAAGGCGATCAGCCGCGCGCGTTTCTGTCGACCGCCGAGCGCTATAATCTCGAAGGAGCGCCCGTACCCGCGCTTGCGAATGCCCAGAACGCAATGCGCGGATTGCCCAAAGGCAGCAATGACTGGATCAGGGCGCAGGACATAGCGATGGTATCGCGCACCGCGATCGACGACGATCCGAAACTGCGTCGCAAATATAAACCAAAACCAGACGAATGAACCAAGGGGCAACACGCATCATGATCGGATTATTCGCGGCCGCCGCTGGTGCTGCCGCAACGGTGGCTGTCATGGCCAGCGGAACGCCAGTCGCGACCAATGACCGTGCGGCAATCGAAAAGATCGTCCGCGACTATATCCTGTCGCACCCTGAAATCCTGCCCGAAGCGATGGACAAGCTGCGCGAACGCGAAACGGCAAAGGTTGTTAATGCAAACCGCAAAGCCATCGAAACGCCCTTTGCCGGTGCATGGGAAGGCGCGGCCGACGCCGACGTCACGGTCGTTCAGTTCTTTGATTACAACTGCGGATATTGCCGTGCCTCGATGGCTGACATCGACAAGCTGCTCGCCGCCGACAAGCGCGTCCGCATCGTCTATCGCGACTTCCCGGTGCTTGGCCCCCAAAGCGAAAGCGCGGCACGGATCAGCCTTGCGGCGGCAAAATCTGCCAAATACTCAGCGTTCCACCGCGCGGTCTATGCCGCCGGACAACCCGAACCGCGCGCCGTCGAGCGCATCGCAAAGGGGCTCGGCGTTGATCTGGCCTTCGCCGCCGATCCCGCCGCTCAGGCCGAAATCGACGCCAATCTCAATCTCGCACGGCCGCTTGGCATGAGCGGGACGCCGAGCTGGGTGATCGGTAATAAAGTCTTGTCAGGCGCCGTCGGCTACGACGCTCTCAAGGAAGCCGTCGCCGCCGCACGGGTGAAGTAGCACACCCCTCTCCCCTTGAGGGAGAGGGCGACTCAGCAACGCTGAGCGGGGAGAGGGGTGTAAGGGAAACAGCTCACTTATTCCCCTCACCCCGCTCGCGCTGCGGCGCGAGTCGCCCTCTCCCTCAGGGGTAGAGGGGTTTCTTCCCCGCAATCCACGCATCGACCTGCCGCTCCAGCACATCGAGCGGCACTGCCCCCTGTGCCAGCACGGCATCGTGAAAGCCGCGCAAATCGAATTTCGGCCCCAATGCTTTTTCCGCGCGCGCGCGCAGTTCGCGGATCTTGAGTTCACCGATCTTGTAGCCGAGCGCTTGCCCCGGCCACGAGATGTAACGGTTCACTTCGGCTTCGATATTGGCATCAGTCAGCGCGCTGTTGTCGCGCATGAACGCGATCGCCTGCGCCTTGCTCCAGCCTTTCGAATGCAGGCCGGTATCGACCACCAGTCGGCACGCGCGCCACATTTCATAGCTCAGCCGCCCCATATTCTTTTCGGGCGTATCATAAAGGCCCATCTCGATCCCGAGATGTTCGGTATACAGCGCCCAGCCTTCGACGAACGCGGTAAAGCCCGTCAGATATTTGCGAAATTTGGGCAGGTCCATTTCCTGCGCCAGCGAAATCTGATGGTGATGCCCGGGCACTGCTTCGTGCGCGGTCAGTGCGGGGAGTTCCCACAGCGGCCGCTGATCGAGCTTCGATGTATTCACATAATAAAAGCCCGCAATCCCACTCGGCGGTGATCCGGCATTGTAGTAAGCCGTCGTGGTTCCCTCGGCAATTTCGGCAGGGATTTCGCGCACGCCATAAGGAAGCCGCGCCAGCTTGCCGAAATATTTGGGCATCAGCCCGTCGATGATCTTCGCTTGCCGAGACGCCGCCGCCATCAGTTCGGCAGGAGTCCTAGCATAATATTTCGGATTGCGGCGCAACTCGATGATAAACGCCGCCCGGTCGGCATAGCCCGCCGATTTCGCCAGTGTTTCCATTTCGGCGCGGATCCGCGCAACTTCGCCAAGGCCGATCCGGTGGATTTCGTCTGCCGACTTCTCAGTCGTGGTATGGCTGCGGATCTGCGCAGCATAAAAATCCCGCCCCTGCGGCATATCAGACGCGCCGACGGTCGCCCGGCATTTCGGTTTATAGTCGCGCGCATAATAATCGGCGAACGTACGATATTCGGGTTCAAGCACGCCCTTGATCAAAGCCGCTGCCCGTGCCCGCATCGCATCCCAGTCGGCGGCGCTCAGCCCGGTCGGCGCATTGCCGAGGAACGGCTTGTAGAAACGCGATGTCTCCGCCTTTTCGGTGATCACGCCGGTGATCGATCCTTCGAACCCGCCAAGCACAACACAGGGCTGCACAAACCCGCCTGCCACTGCCGCGCGCGTGATTTTCAGTGCTTCGGCGTTGATCGCGGGATAGGCGGCAAGTCGTTTCAGATAGCTTTCGTAATCTGCCGCAGTGTTGAATGGCGAGTTATCTGCGAGGCCGACAAAGTTCTGGTGCCATCCGGCATAAGTCGAAAACAGCATCATCCGCTGGCCGAATTTATTGCCGTCGACCTCCTCGCCCAGCATCCGCATGAGGATCGCCTTGTCGGTCCGTTCGCTCCCGCTCAGTCCCGCATCGGGCACTGCTGTCAGGCGTGTGCGAAAGCCGTCGGCTTCCTTGGCAGACTTATCCTTCGCTGCAAGGCTGATGTCGGCCACCCGCCCGTCGCCGCCCGGTTCGCCCAGCGTGGACGCATATTCGGGGTTTGCCGCCATGACCCACGCCCAATGTGCGTCGATCACGGCGTTCAGATCGGTTGATGGGGATGCCGCAACAGGGGCGGCAAAAGCAAAGGCGGCGAGCGCGAGGAAACGTTTGAGCATCGCACCAAGCTAGCTCAAACACGCAACATGAAAAGGGGCAAAGTGCCGCTGTCGCGGATCAGCCAAACAGCGCGGGCGGCCAAAGGGGTGCAAGGGCCGCCCGCGCCGGAAGTCCGGATGCCTGAATTGGGCTTATGATCCGGCTTCTAGGCTGGAAGTCTACATCTTGCCGTTGTGGTGCATCGCCATCTTCGCGCACATCGCATTTTTCGCGGCTTTGGCTGGCGTCATCTTGGCGCATTTCGCCATCATGGCTTTTTCTTTGGCAGACATTGGCGCCATCATGTGATCGGCGGCCATCATCTCGTCGTCGTGCGGCGCCATGGCGTCGGCGGGCTTCATCGCATCCTGGGCAATCGCAGGCACGGCAATCATCGCCAGCAGGGCGAGCGCGACATTGGCTTTTAGAGTCATCGGGGGGTCTCCTTCAGGGGGGGTCGGTATGAACCCGCCTGACCACCAGTTCGCGACAACTGAGCAAAGCGTTACATCCGCTCGGCAATCGCCCGCACAATCGCATCACGATCCGGAAAACGCGCCGCGACCATCGCTTTGTATTTCGCCAAAGTCGCCGCGTCGACCTTGTCGGGCGTCCCGCAGTCAAACGGCGGATGCGGATCATATTCGATGCTCAGCTGCACGAACTTGGCATGCTCCTCGCCGCAGATCGCCGCCGTCAGCGCCAGCGCGAAATCAATCCCCGCCGTCACCCCACCGCCCGTCACGCGGTTGCGGTCGAACACAATGCGCTCGGCGACCGGCTCCGCCCCGAACCACGCCAGCTGATGCCGCGATGCCCAGTGCGACGTGGCCTTATACCCCGTCAGCAACCCCGCCGCCGCCAGCACAAGCGACCCCGTGCACACGCTCGTCACCCATAGCGCATCAGCGGCGACCGCGCGCACCCAGTCGAGCGTCGCATCATCCCCCATCGCCGCGATGGTGCCAAACCCGCCGGGCACGCACAGGATGTCTGCCCTGCGCACCTCGTCGAACGTCGCGGTCGGCAACAAGTCGAACCCCGCATCGGTCGGCACAGGGTCACGCGTCTTGGCGACCAGATCGATCTTGGCATTGCCCAGCCGCGACAGGACTTGCGCCGGGCCGGTCAGGTCAAGCTGCGTCACATAGGGAAACAGCAGGAAAGCAACGTGGATGGGGGTCATGCAAAACTCCGTTCGCCCCGAGCTTGTCGAAGCGCTGCCCTTCTTCTACCCCGCGCATCCATGAGTGCAACAATCGAACAAATCGTCGGCTGGCTGGCAGGGTTCACAACCGCGATTATCGTCGCGCTCGGCTATCCGGGCGTTGCGCTGCTCATGGCCATCGAAAGCGCGTGCATCCCGCTGCCCAGTGAAATCATCATGCCGTTCGCGGGCTATCTTGTGTCGCAGGGGCATTTCAGCCTGCTTGGCGTCGCGACCGCAGGGGCCATCGGCTGCAACATCGGCTCGATCGTCGGCTATGCGATGGGCCAATATGGCGGCCGGCCCATTGTCGAGAAATATGGCCGCTACATCCTCATCGATGCCCACGACATCGACAAAGCCGACCGCTTTTTTGACAAATATGGCGATTGGGCCGTGCTGATCGGGCGGTTGTTGCCGGTGATCCGCACCTTCATTGCCTTCCCGGCCGGCGTCGTGCGCATGCCGCTGCTCCGTTTTCACATTTTCACGTTCATCGGTTCATGGCCGTGGTGCTTTGCGCTGGCATGGGTCGGCATGAAGCTCGGCAACGCGTGGAACAGCGACTCGCGCGTGAAGGCCGTGATGCACAGTCTCGATGTTGTGATCGTGATCACCGTTCTAGCGGCGGCGGGATGGTTTGTGTGGCACAAACTGCGGCGGCGCTGATCAGATACCGAGCGCCTTGCGCAACTCGGCATTAACCCGGCTCTGCCAACCGGCCCCCTGCGCGCGAAACCCTTCGATCACGGCGTCATCGAGCCGGATCGTCACCTGACGCTTGGGATTATCGAGTCTGGGCCGCCCGCGCTTGGTCAGCGTTCCCTGACCAGGTCGAATGATCCGATCACCGATACTGAATTCGGCCCGAGCCCACTGATCAGCGGTCCATTCAGGCAAATCATCATCATCCCAGATTGTCGATAAGGGCATCTTGTTCTCGCTCATTGCACTTTCTCATTGAAATGACCCGGATACCATTCGCAATCGGCGTCCACGCGACCATGACCAATCGATTATTAATCAGACCATATGTCTGAAATCGCGGTTCCGGATATGGAAATCGGTCGTCAGGCTGGGAAAACTTTGGTCCATCAAAAATCTTTCCAGCATCAGCAAAATCTAATCCGCGTTCATGAAGCGTTTTCTGTCGTTTCGTTTCGTCGAAAACAATCCTCATTGCCAAGGCCTCTGCTAATTAACGTAACGCCAGTAATTGTCAACCATTATCGTCGTTACGTTTAATCATTCCGCCGCCAGCAATGCCTCGGCCCCGCCAAGATCGACCGACACCAGTCGGCTGATCCCCTGTTCGATCATCGTCACGCCATACAGCCGGTGCATCCGTGCCATCGTCACGGCGTTGTGCGTGACGATCAGGTAGCGGGTGTCGGTATCGCGCGTCATCGCGTCGAGCAGGTCGCAAAACCGCTCGACATTGGCATCATCCAGCGGCGCATCGACTTCGTCGAGAACGCACAAGGGCGCGGGGTTCGTCAGGAACAGCGCAAAGATCAGCGCGACCGCCGTCAACGCCTGTTCGCCGCCCGACAGCAGCGTGAGCGATGACAATTTCTTGCCCGGTGGCTGCGCCATGATCTCCAGCCCTGCCTCGAGCGGATCATCGCTGTTGATCAGCGCCAGATGCGCCTCGCCACCATTGAACAACGTCCCGAACAACGTCCGGAAATGCCCGTCGACTGCTTCGAACGCCGCGCGCAGGCGGGTGCGACCCTCGCGGTTCAGGCTCCCGATCGAGCCGCGCAGCCGGTGCACTGCTTCGGTCAGTTCGGCGATGTCGGCGGCATTGCTTTCGCGCCCCGCTTCGATCTCCGCCAGCTCGCTTTCGGCGACAAGATTGACCGGACCCAGCCGTTCGCGTTCCATGGTCACACGCTCGAGCCGCGCTGATTCATCGGAGGCCGCATCGACACTGGCCGCATCGAACGTCAGCTTTTCGGGCAACAGCGCAGCGGGACATTCAAACCGTTCGCCCGCAACACGCCCCATTTCGACGCGACGAAGCTCCTGATTTTCCGTCCGCGCCTGCGCCCCGGCTCTCACTTCGCGCGCCGTTGCCAGTACCTCCCCCGCCGTCGCTGCTGTTGCTTCGCGCGTGCGCAACACCGCTTCCGCCGCACGCTCGGCATCGACAGCGGCCTGCGCCGTTTCAGACAGGCGCGACGCTTCGACCCCCAGCCCCGCCAGCGTTTCGGCAATCTGCGCTGGCGCGTCGGCGAGCCCCGCGCGCTCTTCCTCAAGCGCTGCCGCACGCTTCGCCATATCTTCGACGCGCTTGCCCGCCTTGCCGCTGCGCGAGCGCCAGTCATTGCTTTCGGTCTGTGCCGCCGCCTGCCGCGCTTTGTCCGCCGCCACCCGCCCGTCGCGCGCCGCAAGATCAGCCCGGAGGTTCGCCACCGCGTCGCGCGCACCCTGCGCTGCGCGATCAAGGCTGCGAGTGACCCCGTCATAATGCGCGGCGGGGAGTATAGCCAGCGCCTCTGCCGCCGCACCATGGTCATCCTGCGCCGCCGCCATCTCGGCCTCGGCGCGCGCCAACCGGTCGCCCAATTCCGCCGCCTGCGCCGTCACCCGTTCGAGCGCGATCCCCGCCTGATCCTCGGCACGTAACGCCGTCCGCAACGCAGCATCCGCCTCATCGCGCGCGCGGCGGGCAGTGTCGAGCTGCTGCCCCGCCCCGGTTAACGCAGCACTGGCGGTCTCGCGCGCATGGGTTGCGGCCAATGCATCGGCACGCGTTTCGGGCATTTGCGCTTCAATCGCCGAGAGCCGGTTGCGCCGCTTCAGTCCTTCGGCTGCCGCAGCGCCCGCGCCGTCGGACGCAAATCCGTCCCAGCGGCGCAGCTTGCCGTCGCGCGTCACCAGCCGCTGCCCAACGACCAAGGCACTGCCGTCATCCACGTCCACAACCGCAATCTGCGCCAAGCGCCGCGCCAGTTCTTTCGGCGCGGTCACATAAACACTCAACGGCTCACCAACCGGCAGTGCGGGGTCGCCCGCGTCGATCAAGGCTCCCGCCCAGCGGCGCGGGCCCGCATCGCCGATTTCGGCATTCAAATCATCCGCCAGCGCCGCCGCCAGCGCCGTTTCATAGCCCGGTGCTGCGCGCACCTGCGACAGCGCGCCCGTCGCATTGCCCATATCGCGCGCCAGCGCCGCAGCTTCGGACTCAAGCGAAGCTAGCGTCGCCGATGCAGTCGCTGCTTCAGCTTCGGCAGAAGCCCGCGTCTCGGCAGCAGCAGCGCGCGCCAGATCGGCAGTTTCAATGGCAGCAAGCGATGCCTTCGCCGCCACTTCCGCCGCAAGTCGCGCCTTATGTGCCACACCACGCGCGGTCTCAACCGCCGCCACATCGCCCAGCGCCGCCAGATCGCTCCTAGCCCGCTCGCGCGCCGCCATCGCCCGGTCCAGCCGCAGCTTTGCCGCACCCAACGCCGCCTCCGCCACGCGCCGCTCTGCCGCTTCGCGCGCCGCCTCGGCCATCGCCTGCGCCAGCGCCACTTCGGCGGCGCGACTTTGCGCCTCGGCCCGTGCAACGGCTTCCACCAGCGCAGGCCGGTCGGCCACCCCCGCCTTCACCCGCGCGTCCAAATCTTGGACTTCCGCCGCCAGCCGCTTGAGCGCTTCGCCTGCATCGCGCGCCAGTTCACCTTCGCGCGCATGGTCGCTCACCAGCTGCTCGCATTGCCGCGATATGTCGGCAATCCGCGCCTCGACCGCGACGCGTTCGGCTTCGACCGTGGCCAGCCGATGCCGCGCATCCGCTGCTGCATCACGATCGCGTTGCGCTGCTGCTCGCGCATGCGCCAGAGCACCAACCGCATCGGTCGATAGCGCCGCCGCAACGCGTTGCGCTTCGGCCGCCGCATGCACCGCTTCATCCGCCCCCACTGCTTCGGCCCGCGCCACGTCCGCCGCTGCCGCTGCATCGCGCCAGCGCGCATAGATCAGCCGGCCTTCTGCGGTGCGAATATCGTCCGACAGTTTCCGATAGCGCTCCGCCGAGCGCGCCTGCCGCCGCAAGACGGCAATCCGCGCTTCCTGTTCGGCAACAACTTCCTCGATCCGCGCCAGATTGGCTTCGGTCGCTTTCAGGCGGATTTCAGCTTCGCGCCGCCGGACATGCAGCCCCGAAATCCCTGCCGCTTCCTCGAGCATCTGGCGGCGTTCGGCGGGCTTGGCCGATATGATCGCGCCGATCCGTCCCTGGCTGACCAGTGCCGGCGAATGCGCGCCTGTCGCGGCATCGGCAAAGATCAGCTGGGCATCGCGCGCCCGGGCATCGCGACCGTTGATGCGGTAGGCCGATCCCGCCCCGCGCTCGATGCGGCGGACGACTTCGACTTCGTCATCTGCGCGCTCGGCGAGGATCGAGACTTCGGCAAACTGGCGCTGCGGGCGGCTCGCGGTGCCGGCGAAGATCACATCGTCCATCGCAGAGCCACGCAGCGATTTCGGCGACCCTTCGCCCATCACCCAGCGGATCGCTTCGAGCAAATTCGATTTGCCGCATCCGTTCGGCCCGACAACCCCGGTCAGCCCCGGCATGATGCGCAATTCACACGGATCGACGAAGCTCTTGAATCCCGCCAGCTTGACCCGCGAAATCTTCATCCGCGTTTAAGCACCCGCAGCTTTCAGCTTCGCTTCGAGCGCTTCCCATGTGCCGGTGTCGGGGACGACCTGACCATTGATCAAAAAAGTCGGTGTGCCCTGAAGGTTGAACTCGGTGTTCGCGCGGTCACGCATTTTCACGAGCTTGTCCATTTCGCCCTGATTGGCGAGGCAGACATTGGCCTTCTCGGCACTGACGCCGCGCTGACGCACGAACTCGTCGATACCGATAAAGCTGGCAAAGCGCGCTGTCTGCTGGCCAATCGGCAACGCCGCCATCGCCTGCTGGTCCGCCGGTGTCATTTTCTGCGCTTTTTCAAACCAGTTGCGCTGATCAGCAAACAGTTGTTCGGAAAGCGGGAAGAACGGCCCCGGTCCGCCGCAGCGCGCCAGCAATGTCGCGGCCATATCCATCGGATCGCGGACATAATTGCGCAATTCATACGATACCTTGCCCGTCGCAATGTAATTCGCCTTCAGTGCTTCCATCCCTTTTTCCGAAAATTCAGCGCAGTGCGAACAGCTCATCGAGCCATATTCGACGACTTTAATGGGCGCGTTCGGATTGCCCATCCGCATCCCGCCATCGGGCGTCTCGACCACTGTTGTCGCCCATTCGGTGCCCGCCGGTGCCTTGACCGCGACGACCGGCCCAGCGGCTTTCGGCGTGTCGCTTGCATTCTGACCACAGGCGGCCAGCAAAACGAGCGGAAGAACAAAAGTGATTGATTTCATCATGCGCATCCTATTTTGCGGCGAGTGCCGCGCGTAATTTAGGTTCGATGTCAGCCCACCGCGACGGACCCGTGTTGCGACCATTGATAAGAAAGGACGGCGTCCCCTGCAACTTGCGCACTTCCCACGCTTCCTTGGCCATCGCGAGAACAATATCCTGCTCGGCCTTACTGGTCAGGCAGGCATTGGCCGTTGCCGCCGGAATGCCGCGCGAAGCCATGAACGTCGTCATCCCCGATCCCTGTGCCATCCCGGTCAGCGCGTCGTTGATCGGCGCATTTTCGGGCAGCGTATTGCTCGCTTCGAACGCTTGCGCTTTCGCCATCAGCGCCTCCTGCGCGCCAAACAATGCTTCGTTCTGGCCAACAAACTTCGCCGCACCGCCACACCGCGCCAACAAGGCGGCAGCAAAATCATAGCGATCACGCAGGGCATTGCGGAACTCGACCGCGACATTGCCCTTGGCAATATAGGTCGTCTTGAGCGGCCCCGACGCTTCGCCGACGAACTGTGCGCAATGGTTGCACGAATAGCTGAGATATTCGACCAGCCGGACTTTCGCCTTGGGATTGCCCAACACATAAGCGCCATTGGCGCCGCGCGTGACTGTCTTGGTCCAGTCGACCGGCGCCGCGCCAACCGTGGCGAACGCGGCCAACGCAATCACAATCTTCTTCACGAAATCTTCCCCATAATCGGCAGGGTCGTCGCCGCCGCAACGCCGCGCGCCAATGATTCGAGCACTGCCTTTAATTCAGGATCAGCCACCGTGCGTAATGATTCGCCCAGCTCGACCGGAATTGCCACCTGCGCCAGCGGCGCGGGCCGCGCCTTGGGTGGAATAATCTCACCCTGCCGGATCGTGACTTTGGCAATGGCGGCATAGCCGAAAAAGCGGTTGACCCGTTCGATGATTGTCGGCCCGACATGCTGCATCATCGGCGCATGCGCGCCTGCAACCGCCAGCGTCAGAACGCCATCCGCGCGCTTACCCGGCGGAAAACGGATCGATTCAGGCGCAGAAATCAGCGCATAGCGCGCGCCGACAATCTCGGCCCAGCGGCTGACGACCGACGATTGCACGAACCCGAAGCGGCGAAATGCGACACGGCCGACGTCAGGCACAATCTCCGAAACGCTGCGCGCACGGCCGCCGCGTGGGCGTTCTGGCGCTGATTCGGATTTGGGCGGTTTCGACATGCCGTCATCTCTGCCACAAGCCGCCCATGCGCGTCGATACTCCTTTGCTGAAATGGTATGACGCCAATGCCCGCACCCTGCCGTGGCGTGCCCCGCCGGGATCACCACTGCCGGACCCTTACCGCGTCTGGCTGTCCGAAATCATGTTGCAACAAACGACCGTCGCCACGGTCAAACCCTATTTCGATGCGTTTACGACGCGCTGGCCGACTGTCGAGGCGCTGGCCGCCGCGTCTGACTACGATGTCATGTCGGCATGGGCAGGCCTGGGCTATTATGCCCGCGCCCGAAATCTGCTCGCCTGCGCGCGCGTTGTGAACGGGCAATTCCCCGACACCGAGGCCGAGCTGCGCAAACTCCCCGGCATCGGCCAATATACGGCTGCCGCCATCGCCAGCATGGCATTTGGTCAGCGCGCCGTTGTTGTCGACGGCAATGTCGAACGTGTCGTCTCACGTCTGTTCGCGGTCGAAACCCCGCTCCCCGCCGCAAAACCCGAACTCTATCGCCTTACCGACAGCATCACGCCAGACGCGCGCGCCGGGGATTTTGCCCAAGCCATGATGGATTTGGGCAGCAGCATCTGCACCCCGCGCAATCCGAAATGCCTGATTTGTCCGCTCCAGAAACTATGCACCGCAAAGCACCCCGAAACCTACCCGCGCAAAACCGCAAAACCCGACAAGCCCGACCGCAGCGGCATCGCCCTCTGGATCGAACAGGACAGCCACGTCTGGCTCGTCCGCCGTCCTGATAAAGGCTTGCTCGGCGGCATGCGCGCGCTGCCCGGTGGCGGCTGGGACGGCACAGATCGTCCCGAAACGGGACAATTGCTGGGCAGCGTCACGCATGGCTTCACACACTTCAACCTCAAGCTCGCCGTGCATAAAAGCAGTTGCGCATTGCAACCGGGCGGGGAATGGTGGCCCGTGGACCGGATCAGCGATGCCGGCCTGCCGACGATATTCGCAAAGGCCGCAACGCTGGCCATCAGGGAGACGATGCATGTTCGACACGCCGCAGATTGACCGCCGACAATTTTTTGGAACCGGTGCCGCGCTGCTCGCCTTCACTGCGCTCCCCGCCTACGCCCGGCGCGGGCGGTTCAACAATTTCGGCTGGAACAAAGTTCAGGCGATGCTCGACGGCTATGTCGCTGATGACCGCTTGCCCGGTGCCGTCGGCGCGGTTGCGCGCGGCACTGACGATGCCAGCTTCCTCTTTTCGGGGAAGATCGCCCGTGGCGAAACCCGCGCGATGGACGCCGACAGCTTGTTCCGCATCTATTCGATGACCAAGCCGATCACTGGCATGGCAGCGATGATGCTGATTGAGGATGGCAAGATCGGCCTTGACCAGAATATCGCCGATTTCATGCCCGCTTTCAAAAGCCCGATGGTGCTCATCGATCCGCTGAAAAGCCTCGACGCGCGGCCCGCAAACGCGCCCATTACCGTCCGAAACCTGCTCACGCACACGGCGGGCCTTGGCTATAACATCATTACAAAGGGGCCTTTGCTCGACGCGTATAACCGCCTTGGCATCACGCCCGGACAGGTCAGCCGCAAACTGCTCCCCGGGTTCAAACCCGTCACGACCGCGCCCAGCCTCACCGAATTTGCCGAGCGTCTCGCGACACTGCCGCTGATCGCCGAACCGGGCACCAAATGGAGCTATTCGGTCAGCCTCGATTTGCTCGGTCGCTTGATCGAAGTCGCCAGCGGCATGTCGTTCGACGCCTTCCTCAAAACGCGCATTTTTGAGCCGCTCGGCATGACGAGCACTTATTTTCAGGTGCCCGCTTCCGAAATCCCGCGCTTCACGACCAATTATGGCGTGTCGCCGATGGGCAAGTTCCCGATCGATCCGGCCAAGGACAGCATTTATCTCGACAAGCCTGCGTTTCCCTTCGGCGGCGCAGGCCTCGTCAGCAGCGCGCGCGACTATGAC
>JAYWFN010000290.1:0-2974 GCA_043778785.1 Sphingomonas sp.
GTTACCCCAGGGAAGCTCGATTGCCCCATCGTCGGCAAAAAGATCGATGTAGTTTTGCCATTGCCTGGTGTCGAGAAACGAGGCGAATTTATACACTAGATCGCCGACTCTTGCTCGCTCGTAGAGCCACCGAACCATTGCCGACTCGGTCACGGACGGTGCGTCCGATCGCCGGGCCGCACGGAACGCAGCGGCGAAGTCGCGCCCGCAGTCCCAGCAACGAGCGAGTATTCGAGGACGTCTTTCCGATACCAACTCAAAGCCTTGCTCCTCGTCGATCGGATGCCCACGCCTCATCGTCGAATGCGATAAGCCGTTGGCACCTAGTCGCCTTGGCTAGGACATACCGGGAAAGTCGTCAATAGCTTGACGGTTTCGCGCCGCTGCGGCACAGAGCAGTCGCTCTGAGCCATTTATTTCGACTCTCGAAGGGGAACTCAGCGGTGCGTTTCCGGCCGATCCTCGCGATGCTGGCGCTGATCGCGACCGTCCCGGCTTCCGCGCAGCAGAGCGCGCGGCTCGATCCGACGCTGATCACTACCGTATTGACACCAGAAATAGCTGTGGTTTCCTATGGCAATCAGGGAAATGTCGGCGTCTCGCATGGCGCGGACGGCACGGTGATTGTCGATGCGATGTATGCGGATTCGTCATCCGCGATCATATCCGCGCTTCGGGCACTCGGGGCAGGGCCGGTCAGGATGGTGATCGACACCCACTGGCACCATGATCATACCGGAGGGAACGAAAACTTCGCGAGTAAAGGCGCGATCGTGGTTGCCCACGACAACGTGCGCAAGCGAATGTCCGCGCTGCAATTCATGAGCGGACTGGACCGCTCGGTGCCGCCTTCACCCAAGGAAGCCTTGCCGATTGTAACCTTCGCGAGCGAGTTAACGTTTTATGTGAATGGCGATGTCATGCGCGTGGTTCATGTTGCGAACGCCCATACCGACGGCGACGCGCTCATTTTTTGGGAAAAGGCCAACGTCCTTCAGATGGGTGATGTGTTCAATCGCGTCACGTTGCCGCTGATCGGCATCAACGAAGGTGGGTCGATCGACG
The DNA here is from genome assembly GCA_043778785.1 of Sphingomonas sp. GTDB lineage: Bacteria > Pseudomonadota > Alphaproteobacteria > Sphingomonadales > Sphingomonadaceae > Sphingomonas_O. The sequence continues at coordinate 1,066 of JAYWFN010000290.1, forward strand.
GCATGATCCGCGCTGCGGTCGCGGGGCTTCGACTGTCAAACGACACAACGCGCATCATCCCGGGGCACGGCGCAGTCGGGACCAAGGCCGATCTCCAAGCATATCACGATATGCTGGTGGACATTCGGGGGAAAGTTGCCGCGGGCATTTCTGCTGGTCGGTCGGTCGAAGAGATCGTCAGAACCAAGCCCGCCGCGCGCTACGGGTTGCTCGACGCGTTTGTGAATCCCGACCTATTCGTCGAACTTGTCTATTACAGTCTGAAGAAACTCCCGATGCCGACGAAGACAGGCAAAAGATCAAGCCATTGACTATCTCCTAAACTTGGCTATCCCGGCAGCACTCCGCCACTGAGAATGCGCGGACAATCGCTCGGGAGAGGTACCATGCTCGTACGTAACAGTCTGCTCGGCTCTGCAGCCGCTTTCGCATTGCTAGTCGCTGGTCAGGCGTCGGCGCAATCAGCTCCAGCGTCACCCGTGCGCGACCCGTCGGTTGTTCCCGAGTCTGAGGCTGCTGCTGGGCTTGGAGAGATCGTCGTGACCGCGCGCAAGCAGTCGGAGAACCTCCAGCGTGCGCCGGCATCGATTGTTGCGGTCAGCGGTAGCGAGATCCTGACGCGCGGTGTCACTGATCCTCAAGGCCTCGAGGTGTTCCTGCCGAGCGCCAATCTTCGCCGTCAGGGACCGGTGACCCAAGTCTTCATCCGCGGTGTCGGCGCGCGGTCCGATCTGCCCAATTTTTCCGCCGGGTCGGCTTTCGTCTACAATGGCATTATCGTCCAGCGATACGGCACGTTCGGACTGACATTCGATCTCGACAGTGTTCAGTCGATCGCGGGGCCGCAGGGCACGCTTTACGGCGGCTCGGCAGCAGGTGGTGCCATTAATCTGTTTTCAGCACGGCCCAAGGACAATGGATCGGGTTACGCTAACCTCGAAGTCGGCAATTACAATGCGGTTCACGCGTCGGTAGCGCAGAACGTGGCTCTGGGAAGCACGCTCAGCGTTCGCACTGCGGTCGATTACAATCGCCGTGATTCGTATAACAGCGCAGGCCTGTTCAAGCCCGACGAGATCAGCGGTCGGTTCGCGGTGCTGTTCACGCCATCGTCCGACTTCACCGCACATATATTCTACAGCCATGGCTCTTCGAAGGGTGAGCCTTCGTCGACGGTGTTCGGCAGCCCGTTGGCCTTCCCGAGCGATCCCTATCGGGTGCCGGCAACTGGCCCGAACGGCAATCCGTTTACGCCCGACGCGACGATGCAGAACAATGTGAACGACTTGATCGGTGCCAATATCGAAGCAAAGCTGGGCGAGAACGTCTTCACATATATCCCCGGATATGTGCTCTTTACCGCAAATTATGTGCAATTTGCAGGGCTTGCGGGCAATCGTCTTGATGTGTTCGACCGAGAGAAGCAGCACTCGCAAGAGTTGCGCTGGAGCCGGAAGTTCGGTCAGCTTCAGCTTAGTGCAGGGCTGTTTTATTTGAACAACAAGACCCGGTATGTTCTGTACCAGGATCGTTTCACATCGCCGACCGCGTTCAATCATGTGCTGCTCAACAGCACCGACCAGGTCAATGAGAGCTACGCGGCATATGCGCAGGGGATCTTTTCCGCGAGCGATAGCCTGCGGCTGACGGTCGGGGGGCGGGTGTCGAAAGACCAGATCAATGCGGCGGGCACCGGCGCGGCAGGAGCCTTTGCATACGACAACCGGCAGACGCATATCGATTACAAGGCGGGTATCGATTTCGATCTGGCGGAGCATGTTCTCGTATACGCCAACGTCCAGAGCGGCTATATTCCGTTCGGTTATAATCCCGACGTGAAGCCTGCCGAGACCATTCCGGAGTCGCTGTTGTTCTCGCTGTCCGGTGGCATCAAATCCCGGTTTTTCGA
>JAYWFN010000291.1:0-7112 GCA_043778785.1 Sphingomonas sp.
CTCGCAACAAGTGCGTTGATGATGACTTGGACAGTTGGTGCCTCTGCTGAAATCCTGATATGAGGAAGCTGGTTAAGCCCGCACCAGTTGCGCTGGGTAACCCCGATCAACGCAGGGCGTCAACGACAACCGAAGCAAATGCAGCTGAGCAAAATACGACAACCGCGCCTGCTGCTGATACGTTAACGCCAACGCCTGAAACCGAAGCAATGGGTAACCCGGATCAACGCACGCCGGCACCAAAGCGTAACAATGCGCGGCGGTGGCTGGCTTCGGCCACCACCGCTACCTAACATCGCATATCGCAGTGATCAGAGCTGTTATCTCAATTCATTCACCGTCGCCGGCAAGAGCATCGCCCGCCTGATCCAGTCGCGATAGGCGGACACGCGCGTATAGACCCCTGGAGCTCCCTCCTGTGCGCAGCCTTTGCCCCAGCTGACAATGCCGATCTGTGTCGTTTTTCGTTCGCTCTCGACATCGTCGGATTGGCGACGGTCGATGGTCAGCATCAGCGGGCCGCCGCTGTCGCCGGTGCAGGTGTCCCTGCCAGTGCGCGCGGCGCAGACAGTTTTGATGCCTGTCCGCATGCGGTAATAAGCGGTCTTTCCGCAATCGGCTTCATTCATGACGTCAAGTGGCACCCGCATTAGCACGACCGACGGCCGCCCCTCCGGCCCGGGCAGCGTCTTGCCCCAGCCGAGAGCAAAACTTTTCTGAAACTCGCTTTCGCTGCGCGTTGCATCGATCCGGCGCAGAACCTCCATCCCCTGAACCACACCGCGCCGGGCGCTGTAACGCGGATGATCGAGCAGAACGCCGTCGTTCTCGCCGTGGAGGTTCACAGTTTGCAACCCACGCGCATCGCCCGTAAAGTGGACCAGAGCAATGTCGTTCCGATGCGTATTATCGTCATAATCGGCGTGCCGGACCATTCGGTCGATCCGGAAACTGGGGCCATCGCCGACGCGCAGATTCGTTGCGCCGATGCGCACGCGATAATCGCGATCGACCTGTGCTTGGGTGATATAATGCGCAGCGGTCAGCACCCAGTTCGGTGCGATAAGCGTGCCGCCACAGCGATGCTGCATCTCCCACATCTCGCGCCCCGCCATCTCGGTCGCGCTATAGTCCCTGAAATTCGAATAGAGTTGCGCCTGATACGGCGCCGTGCCGCGCGTGACCGCATTGCCGCCAATCACGCGGCGCCTGGTGCCGCGTTTTTCGACAAGTTTGCCGTCGGTATCGCGGGTATATTCGGGACCGGGGATTTTCGTTTCCGGCAGCGGGCGCGGCACTTCTTCGTGCGGAATTCCATCGCCTTGTGCCAGCGCAACCGATGACATCAAAACAAACGCAACCGAGAGAAGTTTGTACATCCTGCGCCTCCCTGCGTGCTCAATGTTGTCTGTTTAACCAGGCAAGGTCAATGGCCGCGCATGATAGGTTTGCAGCCAGCTGGCGAGATCACGCGTCAGCAAATCGGTCGCGCGCGCCACGCGGCGCTTGAGCGTATCAAAACTCAATACGTCGGCATCAATGACCTTTCGCAAAGTGGCCAGATTATGCGCAAGACCTTCGCTGCGTTCAGCTATCCCGGCAAAGTCACCTTGCATCCGGATGCCGTAGATTGCGGCCCCGATGGCGGGAAATGCAGCACTGGCAATCGTCGTTGCCGTTAAAAACGGGTGTGCAACGGCATCGAGCGTTGCCAATCCCACAATCTTATCCGTCATCTTGAAGACGAGCAGCGCGACACAGATCAGCGCCGTCATCGCAAACAGGATCGTCCCCAGCGTGTGGAGACGATGCTCAAGCCGGTGCATCCGGTGCGCATCGCGCCGCAGATAGGCAATCTGGTCATCGATCAAGGTCGTCAGGGCATCGCGGACGCAGGCAAGATAAGCATTGTCCACGCGGACCGATGGCATGCCCAATTCACGCGCGGCTGCTCGCGCATACCAGTCGACCCAGCCCGGACGCAGTTCGGCACCGGTGCGCAACTCCAGCTCACCCAATTGTGCGGCAACCGACAGGCACCGCAGGCGCTCGGCAAGGTGGCGATTATCAAGCCAGCGGCGGTGCCACTGCGCCCGATTGCCCGTGCGCGTAACGATCAGGATCGTAGCGATGACCATGAACTCGAGAATGATGAGCGCCGGCTTCAAGGCGCTGGGCAACGCCAGCCCGAGAAGTGACAAGACAACAGCCAGCGCGGCAAAGCTGAAATTGGTCACATACCCGCTGCGGAAGATTTGCGCGACATGCGTTGCCAAAACATCGGCACGGACAAAACGCGGCGCGAGGACAGCACGCAGCTTGGCGCCAAAGCCGCTCGCATCCAAAGCTGCGCCGGAACACCCCGCCAGAATAACCGGCATCGCCTGCGCTGCATCCGGCGCTTTCCAATCGCTTATGCGAAGCCCCCGGACACCCATGATACCGAGGAGCAGTGGATAGGCGAGCGCCCAGTTGTGACGCGATTTCAACGGTACCAAAAACCGGTCCAGCATTGCGCGTTCGATTTGGTCAGGCGGTGGATCAAGCAATGCCCGGACCAGCCCCGGCAGAGCGCTCAGGTCACCGACGGGCACTGTTTCAACAGTTTGCTGGCCGAGGTCATGTTCCTCCAACCCATCCCACAACAGACGCGGCGGATGCGCGCCGGCCGGGTGAATATGAATAACCGGAATCCCCGCCAGCACGGCTTCGCCAACGATCTGCGCTGCGCCGCCACGCCCACGGACGGGATGACCGTCCCACACCGCAATCAGGATGTCGCTTTGCGCGAGCACGACACGCCCGGCGCGCTCATAAGCGATGGCGCTGCCACCATCGACATTGCGATCACCATCAAGTTCGAAGACGCCATGCGCAGCAGCGAGCAGTCGCTCATGATCCGAACGCGCAGCGGGGTCGGTAAAATCCGAAAGATAATCTGCGCGCGAAAGCGGCAGCACGGCGTCAAGCGACCAGCCCATACTGATCGCCTCGTGCGCCGCAATCGTATCGGCCCCGTCCGCCAGACTTGTCACAAGCCGCATCGGTTGCGGCGTGTCATCCGATCCTGCAGCCGATATGATCCCCATCACCGCGCGCAACGCATCACGCAGCGGATCGAGACTGGCAGCGCCCAGCCGCTCCAGACGATGCCCGGTAACACCAATGCCCAGCAATGCCGTTGTCATTACACCCAAACCGGTATCATTTGGAAAGGTGGAATTGTTCGACATTGACACTGACAATGCGACTTTCGTTTTCGCTGGTCAATCGGCGGGACCACTCAACTTTCGGGCCAATAGAGCCGCATCGGATTATCGACAAGTTACCCGTCATCAGGAATGCGGTGCTCGACGTTCGATCCGGTCAGTCTGTGCTGACGCTGAACTGCGCAGCATATCGAAGCATCCGCAATCGGCGTTAAAGCTGAGCGCTAGCAGCAATATTTTCTGGCAGCGTACCGGGAAAATGTGACAAGACAGCCTCGCGCTTGCTTTTTGTATGCTATACCAACAATATAGCGTAATAGAAGAGGTTCAATGACAAAGCGCGACATGGTCAGCATCACGCCACCGCCCCTGCCGGATGGCGACGCCGATATTGGCGAGATCAAGGATATTCTGGGTTTCCACATCCGGCTGGCGCATGGTGCCGTGTACCGCCACTTTATGGAATCGTTTGAGCATCTTGACCTGACGCAAAAGCAGGTCTCGGTGCTGTGGCTGGTCGATGATCATCCCGGCATCGCGCAGACCGATCTGGCGCAGCGGTTGCACATGGACCGCGCGACCGTGATGGCGATCGTCAACCGGTTGCAGGACCGTAAATATCTCGTGCGGGGCCGCTCGCCTACCGATGGCCGCAAACAGACACTCGACCTGTTGCCCGATGGCGTGCTGGCGCTTGCTGATGCGAAAACGGCAATCCGCGCGCATGAAGACTGGCTAAAGCAGCGCTTCACCGACAAGGAAGTGACGCGGCTGATCGAAATGCTGACACGGATCTATGAATAGTCGCGACTTTATATTGGAAAATGCCCTGGCTGCGTCTCGATCGTGATCCAACGCAACTCGGTGAAGCTGTCGATCCCCGCCTTGCCCCCAAACCGCCCATAGCCCGACGCGCCGACGCCCCCGAACGGCATTTGCGCTTCATCATGCACCGTCGGGCCGTTGATGTGACACATGCCCGATTTGATCTGGCGGGCCACGCGAAGCCCGCGCGCCGTGTCGCGTGTAAAGACGGCGGCGGACAACCCGTATTCGCTGTCGTTCGCCAGCCGGATCGCATCAGCTTCGCCCTTCGCGCGGATAATCGCCACGATGGGGCCGAAACTCTCGTCGCGGTAAATCGCCATCGCATTGGTCACGCCGTCAACGACCGTCGCGGGCATCAACACGCTGTCCGCCTTGCCACCAGCGCGCAGCGTCGCACCTTTGCCAACGGCGTCATCGATCAGCGCATTGACGTGCGTCACCGTCTTCTGGTCAACAACCGCGCCCAGTGGCGTCGTGCCCTCGCGCGGATCGCCGGTGGCCATGCTTTTGGCCTTGGCGGCGAATTTTTCGGCAAAAGCATCGGCAACGGTATCGACAACAATGATCCGTTCGGTCGACATGCAAATCTGCCCCTGATTCATGAACGCGCCGAACGCCGCTGCCTTTACCGCTTCGTCGAGGTCGGCATCGTCGAGGACAATCAACGGCGCTTTGCCGCCGAGTTCGAGCAGCACCGGCTTCAGATGTTCGGCCGCGCGCTTGGCAATGATCCGGCCCACGGCGGTTGATCCCGTAAAATTGATCCGCTTGACTGCCGGATGATCGACCAGCGCGCCGACGACATCGGCCGCATCGGCCGGCGCATTGGTCACGATATTGACGACGCCTTCGGGAAATCCCGCTTCGGCAAAGGCTTCGATGATGATCGAATGTGTGCGCGGGCAGGTTTCAGATGCTTTGAGGATCACGCTGTTGCCGCACGCCAACGGCATGGCGATGGCGCGCACACCCAATACGATCGGCCCATTCCACGGCGCAATGCCAAGGATGACCCCAACGGGTTCGCGGAGCGTCATCGCAAGGCACCCGGGTTTGTCCGACGGGATCACTTCGCCGCTGATTTGCGTCGTCAGCGCTGCCGCCTCGCGCAGCACGCTGACAGCAAGGCCAACGTTGAACATCGCCCAACCCTTGGTCGCGCCAATTTCGCTTATCATGGCCTCGACGAACGCATCCGTTTTGGCTTCAAGTGCGACCGCCGCTTTCATCAGGATTGCGCGGCGGGCATTTGGTCCCATCGCTGCCCAGACCGGAAAAGCTGATGCGGCCCGCTCGGCGATCGCAGCCATATCGTCTGCTTTCATGGCCTTGGCCGTCGATGCGACCGCGCCGGTCATCGGGTTGATACGTTCGAACAACATCCTGACTCCAGTGATTAATAGTATAACGGCGTTCAATATCGGTGGTCAGGTCGAACGCAAGCCGCAGCACGCCTATTTGGACATCAGCAGCATCGCGTCGCGCCGGGCGAGGCTGACGAGTTTCAGGCCGTGCGCCTTTGCCCGTTCAACGGCAAATGTTGTCGGCGCCGAAATCGTGACCAGCAACGGACAGCCGGCAATGATCGTTTTTTCCACCAACTCATAACTGCACCGCGAGGTCAGCAGGAAAAATCCCGACGCCGGATCAATGCCCGCTACCGCCAGTGCGCCGATCAGCTTGTCGAGCGCATTATGCCGCCCAACGTCCTCACGGACGACCTGCACGGTCCCGTCATTCAAGCAAAATGCCGCGCCGTGCGCTGCGCCGGTCTCGGCATTGAGCGGCTGGCGACCGTCGAGATTGTCGAGTGCGGCAAACAGCGCCGCGTTAGTCGCCGTCGACCGGGCTGTGATCGGCGGCAATGGCCGCACGACCTGCTCCAGATTTTCAAGCCCACATAGTCCGCAACTGCTTTCGGTCACCCGCTGGCGGGCGCGTTCGATAACCGGCGCAATCTGATCGTCACCCAGCCGAATCCGGACGATCCATCCTTGTGGCGTTTCGATTGTCTCCAGTTCGAGAATGTCATGAGGCACAGCGATCAGCTGTTCGGACAGGCTGAACCCCACCGCAAAATCATCGAGGTCAACCGGCGTTGCCATCATCACGGCATAACCGATGCCGTTATACTCAATCGCCACCGGCACTTCGATGGCGAGCGGTCGCGCCACGGGTGTCACGCTGCCATCGGGGCGAAGCACGCGCGTCTCGACAACGACCGCGCCGTTTTCAGTCATCAGCGACCCGCGCCAGCGCGGCGGCGGCTGTCGGCGTCAATCCATCGCTGCCATGCGCCTTGATCAGCATTTTCATCCGCGGATCCCAGAACAGCCGGATATGCTCGGCCATCGTCGCCACCGGATCGGCATCATGCGTCAGGTTTGCCGCGATATGATTGGCCATATGGATCAGGCGATCCGTGGTGTTCATTCGGCGGGCACCGTTTCGATCCGCCGCGACCGCGTCGACAGCGCTTCATAATCTTCCTGCCAGTCGGTCGGCCCGTTCGACGCGCTGATCTGTACCGCCGTCACTTTATACTCGGGGCAATTGGTCGCCCAGTCGCTGAAGTCTGTCGTCACGACATTCGCCTGCGTCGTCGCATGGTGAAATGTCGTATAGACCACGCCGGGTGCGACCCGGTCGGTCACGGTCGCGCGCAGGCTCGTTTCGCCCGACCGCGAGGCGAGCTTCACCCAGTCACCGCTTTTCAAACCGCGATCCTCGGCATCGGTCGGATGAATTTCGAGCAAATCTTCCGGATGCCAGGCGACATTTTCCGTCCGCCGGGTCTGCGCGCCGACATTGTAATGCGAAAGGATGCGCCCCGTCGTCAGCAGCAGGGGAAAGCGCGGCCCCGTTTTCTCGTCGGTCGGCACATAATCGGTCACCACAAACTTGCCCTTGCCGCGCACGAAACCATCGACATGCATCGTCGGCGTGCCGTCGGGTGCGGCGTCAGTGACTGGCCACTGCAACGACCCGGCCTCATCGAGGCGGTCAAACGATACCCCCGCAAAGGTCGGCGTCAACCGCGCGATCTCGTCCATGATTTCGGACGGATGGCTGTAA
>JAYWFN010000292.1:0-7093 GCA_043778785.1 Sphingomonas sp.
CGACACCCGATCAAAAACTGGGCCGTAAAAGACCTGTGAGATGGCCCTGCGAATTTGAAGACGCAGACTACGAAATTCGGCTGTTCAAGTTCAAGGAGACGCCAATTCCGGGACTGGCGCGGATCGAGCCCGATGAGATCGAAAAATACGCTATCGTGATTGATGGCGCACGGCGACATTGGCAAAAGAACTCGGGAACGAGCATCGACAAATTAGCCGTGATGCTCGGGGATATCGTCGAGAAGGCGACTGGTTGCCACGCTGGACTGAACAAAACACATTCAGTCGCTTGGATAAGATCGGTGATCGGCGGCACGGGTGAGTATGCGTTCGTCAGGACGTCATTCTCAGCTATCCAGATCGACCCAAGCGAGTTCAAATATATCCAATATCAGCTGCTACTCGAATAATCTTCGATAGCGCGATTTTCCACGACTGCCGACTGCATCAAATTTGACCGCTCGCAACCCATTGCAAGCGGAGCAAGCCAAATGACCCTACAACCATCGGACGGACTTTTGGATTTGAAGGGTGTCCTCGACGCCTTGTCGGTCAAATCTCGGACTTCCTACTACAAATATGCCAAGCATCCCGGCTTCCCACGCGCTGTTCGCGTCCTCGGAGCCAAGGGACCGCTCAAGTTCAAGGCTCGCGAAATCGTGCAGTTCATTGACTCGCTGAAAGCGGGGGAATGACCATGCGGCAAATTATCTGCGGAATTGCCGATCGCTCGAAAGAGTTTGGAACGGCCCTTCTAAATCGTATCACGGGATATCCCGTGATTACCATCAGATATCGTGGGCATTGGCGACACATGGTCGATGCGCATCAGGCCATATTGGCTTTGACCGAAGACAGCCCGCGCGGCACCCATGCACGGATTCTGTCGAAGCAATTGCTGTTGGAGCTTGACCGATGACCGGCTCGTCGCTGCGATCAACGCTGGCGCGGCCCGCTCCACCGGAAATCCCACCAAAAATGGAACGAGAAATCGACCTAAACCTAGAAACAGAATCGGGCATCGAATCTACGCTTCGATGCAAAGGAAAGTGGTCACACCTTACTCCCCTGCCGGGAGAGCATTTGCGTGGGATTTCGAGCAAGCGTTGCGCTTGCTCAATTTTACAGTCACCAAAAGGCCTAGGTTTTTCGGCGTTTTTGGAGGAAGCGCCGAGCAAGCGCGGCGGTGTCGCGTCATGACCTGGGTCAAGCACAACGTCCGCTTATCGCCAGCACAGGACCGCACGCTGATCCGTTATGCCGAACAGCGCGGCCTGACGCGCTACAAGATGCTCGGGCGTGTGGTCGATCATGGGCTGGCCGCCGTCGAAAACGGGATCAATGACCCCACCGACACACGCGAGCTTGTCGATGAGATCGCCGCAATGAGCGCGCGGTTTACTGAACTGGAGCGCGTGCTTGATCGCGCATTGTTCACCGCGTGTGCGGCTTACAGCTATGCACGCCAAGCTGCGCTTGGCGGGCGATGCAGCGATGAGACGATCACCGCCGACGCGGTTGCCGCATATGAACGCCAGCGCAGCCTTGCCAGCGCGGTGACGTCATGAACCGCGCCGACGATCGGCATAGCCAATCGTTTGGGCTGTGGTGGCTGCGCATCAAAAATCAGGGCGCGCGCTTCGGTTTCTCGGCAAAGCTCGTGCTCGCAGGCGCGCTACTCGGTGCCATTGTTGCGCCCACGCAGACGCTTGATCGCGACGAACTGAGTCGGGCGGCCAGTTACGGCTTAGCGAACACGATGTCATGGTTCGCGGGCGATGCGCGCGTGCGGCCAAAGTTGCGGGTCCAGCACTTTAATCGCGATTTCGTCGTGCCGGTCGATGTGGTGCTGAGCGATGGTGCGTTCATCGACAGTGCCCATCTTTTCCAGAAGCGGACATTGTTCGGCGGATGGCTTGGGCTTTTGCTCGGATGCGGGCTGGGCTATTTTCTGAACGGCAATATCCGCCGAAGCGGGAACGAAGCATTCGCTGATCGCGTGATCGGCGGCACACGGGTTGTGAGCGAAGACGCGCTTCGCGCACTCACGCGCGCGTTGGCGGGCAAGCATGCGTCGCAAATTGGGCGTCTCGCCGTCCCCGCCGCCATCGAAACGCGGCACTGCGCGATGATCGGCACGACCGGCAGCGGCAAGACGACCGTGTTACGCCAGACGCTCGATTGCATCGAGGCGCGTGGCGAGGCTGCTATCGTCTATGACACCAGCGGCGAGTTCATCGCGCATTATTATCGACCAGAACGCGGCGATGTCATTCTCAACCCGTTCGATGATCGCTGCGCTTACTGGTCGCCGTTCGACGAGATCGCACATCCTGCCGACGCCGACCGGATCGCGCATCAGCTCATTTCGGAAACCGGCAGCCGTGACGACGATGTCTGGCTCGAGACGAGCCGCATCCTTGTCGCCAACATGCTTCGCGCCCTGTGGACTGAGGGCAATTGCAGCCTCGAAGCGCTGCTTGATGCGTTGCAGACCAAGGACACTGAGGAGCTGAAACGCTGGCTCGGTGACACGTCGAGCGCGCGGACGTTTGCCGAAGGCGCGGAACGCGCGACCGGCAGCGTCATCTTCATGCTCGCCAAGGCGGCAAACCTGATCCAGTTCCTGCGGCGCGACGGATCGGGCGGCGAGCCCTTCGCTTTCCGGCGCTACATCGCCGGACTCGATGGTCACGCAGGGCCACGTCCGTGGATATTTGTGCCGCGCAAGGAGGACTATTTCGAGGCGGCGAAGCCCTTGCTCGCGTGCTGGCTCGAATGCGCGGCAAGCGCAGTGCTCGGCATGTCGCCCTCGCCAGATCGGCGGATCTGGTTCATTCTCGACGAGCTGGCCGATTTGCCCGCCGTCCAGAATCTGGCGCGGCTGTTGCCCGAAGGGCGCAAGTTTGGGGCAGCGATCACGCTCACCTTTCAGGCGCTCGGGCAGATGCGTCACCGCTATGGCGACAACATCGCCGAGGCCATGCTCGCTTGCTGCAACACTAAGTTGTTCTTGCAGACCGTCGATCAGGAAACGCGGAAATGGGCGAGCCAGACAATCGGCGACTGCGAGATCGAGATGCGCACCGCTTCCGACGTGCTGTCGCTTGGCGGCGAAAAGCCGCGCACGACACTGACCACGATCCGGCAGTTTCGTGCTGCCGTCCTCGAAAGCGATTTCCGCTTGCCGAGGCATCATGGCTATTTGCTGTTCCCCGACGGATTGCCGGTCGCACGCATTGCATTGACCGCCAATCATATCACTATGCGCGGGGCGGCAAAGCAGCCCGCATTCGTAGCCGGTGATGTTGCCAATACGCTCTGGGGTCGCAAGAAGGATGGCCCTGCCCCGCCGTCATCGTCGGGCTCGCACGGGCCGGTCTGATGGTCGCAACGCTCAGCGGGCTGACCAGTTCGGCCCAAGCCGCGAGCTATTATGAGGCCGACGATTATTATGCCGAAGGCGGGCAATCGCCGTCGTCATGGGAAGGCAAGGCCGCCGAAGAAATTGGGCTGGAGGGCGAAGTCGACCGCGACACGTTTCGCGCTTTGCTCGACGGCAAGGTTGCCGACCGCCAGCTTGGCACGATGCGCGACGGTCAGCTCGAACATCGCCCTGGCTGGGATTTGACATTGAGCGCCCCCAAGTCGGTGTCGGTCATGGCGCTCGTTGCAGGCGACAAGCGCCTGATCGCGGCGCACGGCACGGCGGTCCGAACCGCGCTTACGCATGTCGAGCGCCATATGGCAGCAACGCGCATCCGTGCCGATGGCGACGTCACGCGCGAGGTGACCGGCAAACTGGCGATTGCGTCGTTCCGACATATCACCAGCCGCGAGCAGGACCCCCAGCTCCATAACCACAATGTCATCTTGAACATGACCAAAGGCGCAGATGGCGTCTGGCGCAGTCTTGAACCCCGCGCGCTCTATCAGCTCCAAAAGCAGGTCGGTGCGATATATCGCCAAGAACTGGCCGTACAGGCGCGCGAACTTGGCTATGAGATTGTGACGGCCAAGGACTCGATGTTCGAGATTGTCGGGGTTCCCGAGGCGGTGACGACGGCGCTCAGCGTCCGCACAGCGCAGATTGACGCACGATTGGAAGAGCGCGGCACCAGTCGGGAGAAGGCCAGTGCTGCGGAAAAGCAGATTGCAGCGCTCGATACGCGGCAGGCAAAAGTTGCGGTCGATCATGCAACGCTCGTCACCGACTGGCGCGCGACTGCCGATGCAGCGGGTTTCGCCAAGGCCGAACGGATCGCGCTTGTTGCATCGGCGGAGGCGCGCGCGGCGTCGCCAGACTATCGGCTGTCGCTGGCCGATGGACAAGATCGCGCGGCCCAGCGCGCCGTGGTGTTCGCCGCCGACAAACTCGGCGAGCGGCAATCGGTGTTTTCCGAAAGCGCTCTGCACGAAGAGGCAGGCCAGTTTGCGTTGGGCAAAGTCGGCTATTCTGCGATTGCTAGAGCCGTTGCCGGGTCGGGCCGCGATGGCGATCTTGCGGTGCGCAGCTTCATCGACAAGCGCGGGGCGAGTTTCCCCGGCTTTACGACGCGCGACAATATCGAGAATGAAAAGACGCTGTTGCGGCTTGAGGCCAACGGGCGTGGGCAGACTGCCCCGGTCTCCAGCCGATTGGCGGCGGCAAAGATCGTGGCGCGCGAAGCGGACGCATCCGCGCGTTCGGGGCGTGCATGGACGCCCGATCAGCGCGCGGCCACCACGCAACTGCTATCGACGGTAAACCGCGTCGCGGCTGTTCAGGGCTATGCCGGAACTGCAAAGACTACGACGGTGCTTGCGACCTATGCCCGCGAAGCCAGTGCGCGCGGTGCTCGCGTGACTGCGCTCGCGCCAACCGCCTCGGCGGCGACCGTGCTCGGTCAGGCGCTCGATATGCGCGGCGATACCGTGGCACGGCATTTGCTCGCACCCGAAGGGCGGCAGCATTCTGGACGATCCACATGGATCGTGGACGAGGCGTCGATGTTATCGGCGCACGATATGGCGCGGCTTTTGGTCGCGGCGGAAAAGGCGGACGCCCGCGTCATTCTTGTCGGCGACGTCAAGCAGCTTGGCTCGGTCGGAGCCGGTGCCGCATTCGCGCAGCTTCAATCGGCAGGTATGGAAACCGCCAAACTCGCCGAGATCGTCCGCCAGACCAATCCACTGACCAAGGAAGCGGTCGAGGCAAGCATTCAGGGCGACGCCCGCCGCGCGCTCGACGCGCTGGATCGCGGGGGCGGGAAGATCGTCGCCCACGCCGATCACGATGGACGGATGAAAGCGATGGCAAAAGAATATGCGGCGCTGTCACCCAAAGACCAGCGCAGCACCATCGTCATTGATCCATCGCGCGCGGGTCGCGATGCCCTGAACGCCGAGATCAGGACTCAGCTTGTCGCCAGCGGGCAATTGACCGGCGAGGCCATCGCCATGCGCACACTCGAAGCCAAAGGGCTGACCCGCGCCGAGGCGCGCGATGCGCGGAGCTATGCCATCGGCGACGTCGTGCGCTTCGCACGCGACTATGACGCCAAGGGCATCGCGCGCCGCGAGACGCTTGCCGTAACCGGCGTCGATCCGGTCAAGAATGCGGTCATGCTTGGCAAGGCTGATGGGCAGTCAGTCGATTGGCGACCCCGACAATGGGGCGCGGCCAAGAGCGAAGCCTTCACGCTTGGCAGCGTGGAATTGATGAAAGGCGACCGGATCGAGTTCACCCGCAATGACCGCGCGCTTGGCCGCGAGAATGGCGCACAGGCCAGTGTCATTGCGACGAATGCCGCCGGGCGCACAGCGCGCATCAGGCTCGATAACGGCAAGTTCCAGACACTGAGCTTGGACAGCGCCGCCGATCAACATTTGCGTCATGGCTATGCGCAAACCGCGCACGCCGCCCAAGGCCGCACCGCCGAGCATGTGATGATCCACGCCGACAGCCGCGCGACCAATCTCGTCGATCAGAAAATGATGTATGTTGCGGTATCGCGGGCGAAGGCATCGGCAGCGGTTTACACCGATGATCGCGGGAAGCTGGTAATGGCGCTCCGGGAGCGCGCGGGCGAGCGGCAGGTGGCATTAATCGAAAGTGCTATTTTGAACCGTGCATCGGCTACCGGCGGCAGGTCGATGGGTGCGGGTGCCGGATGAGCTATCACGCGGCAAGAAATTCGACTCGATTACTGCACACAATGAAACACAAGTTTGCGCATTGTAAGCCGACCGTTCCCATGTTCCCAGAAAGTCAAAGAGGTCGATTGGAGTTTGTAATAAACAAACGTTGGTCAATTGCGCCACGATAAACCTTGTCGAGCAAGAAACTCAGCAGCGCCTTTGCTCCTTGGCGGTTCAGGGGAACTTCTATCTGCCCCCCAATGACAATCATGGGAAAACCAATCGCAGCCGCTTGGGCTTCAATATTGGCAACGGTATTTAACCCGAGTACATTCGCATTTGCAAGTGAATGCACGGCTTTCCTTATTCCTTCATCGGCCAAACCAACAAATCCGTTAACGTCCGCTACCGCCAAATTGGCGTGGCCGCAAAATGCATTAAGTTCGCCGTCCGTGGCTTGGCGATAAATGGCCGCCAGATCGAATACTCTACGTAGCATTTGATAGCTCTTGAAGCGGACATCGCCGTTGGCATCTATGATCGCCAGAAGTTGGGTTCCGAGCGAGAACGAAGGCTCGGTCACTCGTCTGAAAACATTGCCATCGAACAGCAGCGCTAGCTTCGTCGAAAGCAGTTGTTGAGGGCTAAAACTTTGAACAAGCAGTCGTCGTTGAGCGCCGTTTCCTATCGCAGTGAAAAGTGCCTTCACGTTTTCCGCTTGAAAATTTGCGGCGTCCAACACCGGTAGCGCGACCGCGTTTTGATCGGCCGCGGCTAATAGTAACTGGGCCTCAACTAAAGCTGGAAGACTGAGTAACTCGTCGTCGTCCGGCTTCCAATCACCCGTAAAAGGCAAAGTCGCGTTTATGTCGTTTAAAAACGCAATTTCGTGAGCTTCAAAAAAACCGCCGATGGCGATTTGCAGCGGTCCCGCAAGCTGCACGTGTTTAACGACCAAAATGCCATTTTGCCG